>NZ_JAGEKK010000021.1:0-91549 GCF_049887855.1 Chryseobacterium sp. NFX27
GCGGAAAGCTTCGCTTTCCGCCCCCCCCCGGCATACTCCAATATTTTAATTATGCTTGCGGAGCTTCAGGCTCCGGATTCATATCATCAAAATTCTTTTTCTCTTTCTTTTCAGGAACGGTTACAATTTCTGTTTTAACCTCATCTGGCTTTCCTTTTAAATATTCGGGTAAATTAAGACCCGCCATATTAAACAGATCATTCAGAGGTGGTACTGTTTTCATCATTCCTGAAACAAAATTAGCGGTAGAACCATTTCCGTCCTGTCCGTTTCCGCTGTCCCAAACCGTAATTTTATCGATTTTAATATTCTTGACAGCTTCCACTTGGGTTTTAACCAATTCAGGAAGCTTTTCAATGAGCAGCAACTGGAAGGCACTGTTGGTATCGCCTCCCGCAGCCTGTACTATTTTATCGTAACCTTCAGCCTGCTTGGTCAGGATCTCGTAAAGACCTTTTGCTTCTGCTTCCATTTTTGCGAAAATAGCATCAGCCTCTCCTTTTGCCTGTAGCCGGATTTTTTCTGCTTCGGCCTGCGCATCGATAATGGCTTTCTGTTTTGCAATTTCTGCGTGAACTACAATATTGGCCTGCTGTGTAGAGCGCTCTCTTTCTGCTCTTGCGGCTTCCGCTTTCTGTTCAGCAAGGTAAGATTCTTCCAAAGACCGTGCTGCCTGCACTTTTTCGGCAGCCGTGGCAATTCTCAATGCTTCTGCTTCTTTTTCTCTTCTTTCAGCGTCAGAGTTGGCGATCGTAATTTTTGCTTCGTTCTCCCCTTTTACAGCAATGGAATTCGCTAATGAAGTGGCAATCCTGGATTCTTTTTCGGTTTCTGCCTTACCGATAGATTCATCTTTTACGGCGGCTGCAATACTGATCTCTTTATCTTTTTGCGTGATCGCAATTTTTACATCTCTGTCTCTCTGTGTTTCTGCAATCTGCGTATCTTTTTCCCTGTCGGCAATAGCTTTTCCGGTCTCTCCGATTTTCGTCTGCTCGGCCACACTGATAATCGCTTCGTTAATCGCTTTTGCTGCAGCTTCTTTCCCCAAGGCTTCAATATAGCCGGACTCATCTCTGATATCCGTTACATTCACGTTGATTAGCTTTAAACCGATTTTCTTTAATTCTGTATCTACGTTTTTAGAAATATTGTCTAAGAATTTATCCCTGTCTGAGTTGATTTCTTCAATGGTCATCGTGGCAATCACCAAACGAAGCTGACCGAAAAGGATATCTTTGGAAAGTTCCTGAATCTGTTCCTGGGCCAGTCCCAATAATCTTTCCGCCGCATTTCCCATAGAATCCGGCTCTGTTGAAATAGCAATCGTAAATCTACATGGTACATCCACACGGATATTCTGTCTGGATAACGCATTGGTAAGATTGGCCTCAATAGAAATCGGTTTCAGGTCAAGGTACGCAAAATCCTGGATAACAGGCCATACGAATGCACCACCTCCGTGGATACATTTTGCAGAACTGCCTCCCGTTTTACCGTAAATAACCAAAATTTTATCCGAAGGACACCTTTTGTATCTCGAAATAAGGGCTAAAAAGGTTACGAATAGTACAAGTACGATAACTAATGTTAAAATAAGACTTCCTGGTATTGCCATAAATAGTTTTTATAATGGTTGATAATAATTAAATTTTTGAAACGACAAGGATCTTGTCATAGATGTAAGTCACCCTCACAGAATCACCGGACGGAATATTCTCTTTTTCTTCCGTCATCGCAGGAAGTTCGTGGCTGGTTCCGTTTACAGAAATCGTGATCTTGCCTTTGCCGCCCATATCTGCCGGAATGGTAAGATAAACTTCCCCCGCCCTGCCAATCAGGTTTTCCATCTTAAACGTATTGTCTTCCGTAAGTTTAAGAATCTGCATGATAAGAATAAAGAACAGAAATATAAATCCTGCCCCAACGAGCACTGCAACAAGGATCAACAGTGACTTACTTTCTATTGAGCCGTAAAACGCTACCCCACTCCATCCGAATCCTAAAAGGAAGTTGATCAGGTTTCTGAAAGAAAATAACTGAAAAGGGCTGTCGGCATGACTGTCTCCGCTAAAATCAGCGTGAATTGTATCCCCATGGCTGCCTCCAACAAAAGTAAGAACCGTTTGAATTAAAAAAATAAAGCTGGCTGCTATGGCTGTATACCAGAACCCCTGATGCAGCGGTTCTAAGTTTTGCAGAAATTCAAACATAAGATGCGTTTTTAACAAATATAATTAAAAAAAACCAATAAGGCCAATAAAAATTGGTATAAAAGACCGCTGTAAAATGTAAATCTTAAGACTTTAAAATGTTCTTTTAAAACATAACTTTTACAGATATTATCAGAAATCCGAACACAAAAAAAGACAGGCTGAAAAAACCTGTCTTTAAAAAATATTTCGTGTAATTTTTTACTCTACATTGATTACTTTTTGAATCTCCGGGGCATGTTGCTTGATGGTATTTTCTACGCCCAGTTTCAGGGTTGAAAAATTCAGCGAACACCCGGAACAGTTACCCAAAAGTTTTACAAAAACCTGGTTATCCTTCACGTCAATAAGCTCGATATCACCTCCATCCTTATTCAGGAACGGTCTGATGCTTTCCAAAGCTTCCATTACTCTCGTTACTGTATCTTCGTGTGTTATATTTGTTTCCATATTTCTTTAGTTCAATTCGGCTTTTTCAAACTTAATTGAAAATAATTATTTTTTAGCTTTCGGCGAGCATCCTGCCATTGTCGAAATTTTTACAGCTTCCGTAGGCGGAAGATTTTTATTTCTTTCTACAAGACTTTCTACCATATTTCTTGCCGTTTCTGTATAGATCTCTGCAATTTTAGACCCTTCCTGAAGCGCTGCCGGTCTTCCGACATCTCCTGCTTCTCTGATACTTTGGATCAATGGAATCTCTCCCAATACCGGAATCCCCAGATCTTCAGCAAGATACTGAGCTCCCTGCTGTCCAAAGATGTAATACTTGTTATCAGGAAGTTCTGCCGGCGTAAAATACGCCATATTTTCGATTAATCCAAGAACCGGAATGTTAATACTTTCCATCTGGAACATTGCAATCCCCTTTCTTACATCTGCCAATGCTACATGCTGAGGAGTACTCACGATCACGGCACCGGTTACAGGTACTTCCTGGATGATAGATAAGTGAATATCTCCCGTTCCCGGAGGAAGATCGATTAGTAAAAAGTCAAGTTCACCCCATGCTGCATCCCGTATCATCTGGTTCAAAGCTTTGGAAGCCATAGGCCCTCTCCAGACTACAGCCTGATTGGCTCCTGAAAAATATCCTATAGACAGCATCTTCACCCCGTAATTTTCTACGGGCTTCATCATACTTTTCCCGTTCACTTCTACAGAGATCGGCTTTTCACCCTCTGTATCGAACATCGTAGGAACAGACGGCCCATAGATATCGGCATCCAGCAATCCTACTTTGAAACCCATTTTAGCCAGAGTAACTGCCATATTTGCAGCAACCGTAGATTTTCCTACCCCTCCTTTTCCGGAAGCAATCGCTATAATATTTTGAATTCCGGCAATCTGCTTACCTTTAATCTGGCTCTGCTGAATCTCGCTGGGTTCAGGAGAAACAATTTTCAATTTCAGATTAATATCTTCTCCAAACTCACTGGCAAAAGCCTGCTTCATGGCTGCCTCCAGCTTTTTCTTTTCGTGCATTGCCGGTGAATGGGCTGTCATGTCAATATAAACATCATTACCCATGATTTGAAAATTATTCACCAAATCATCTACTTCTATCTCTTTAAGGAAATCTTGAACCTTTTCTTTCGTCAACATACTAAATATAAATTGTTCACAAATTTACGGATTTTTTCGACAATTTAGAATCAATAAAATCTATAACCTGATATGATAAATAAGATTACAAAAATTCTACCGTTATATTTATTATCCTCATTCTTACCATATAATTTTATCACCATACAAATGATCTATGAATACCAACAGCTATCCTTCTAAATATGCATCTCCCAAAGGTATTTTTGTGACGGGAAAAACCAGATTCAAATGGTATGATCTTGCCGAAGATCCATCTGTCGTTTCTGCTCAGGATATCATCAATGCGAAAACCTGCATCGAAAATGCTGAGGAAAACTTTCAGAATAAAGATGACCTGGGCTTTGTCATTATGCACAGGTGCGATGAACATTATCTGTTATTGGTCTGCACCTGGAGAAGTGAAAACGAATTATGGGAAAGTGTTTATTATAACGGATCGGGAAAATTTGAAGTCTGGGACAGGAACACAATTCATCTTCCCACGTACTGCGTCTGGGAAATGGGCATTGTATACCATGAATCCGGAGCCTGGAAAAAATTCCTGGGAACAGGCCGAACTGAAGTTGATCAGCAAAATTATTTAGATGATTTTTTTGAAGGAAAAGTATAGGTTTAAGATTGAAGGATTGAAAATTTAAGAAATTAAAAAGACTGATCGAACAATCTATATAAATTCAACAGGACCGGGCTTTAGCCAAAACCTAAATCCCAGCAGAAATATCTACCTAAACAGGTTTTATTTAATTGCCTGCTTTCTCAGAATTCCGGTCTTGTTTTATTACATTCCGGTCTATTGTTTTTTAATATATTCGTTGTATAAAATTATAATATGAAAAAAAGACTGGCAGTTTTCTCGCTATGTATTGCCCAGATTATATATTCCCAGAATTATTCCCAATATGTAAATCCTTTTATAGGAACCGGAGGCCACGGTCACACTTTCCCCGGAGCTGTTGTTCCCTTCGGAATGGTTCAGCTTTCACCGGATACAAGGATAGACGGGAGCTGGGACGGATGCAGCGGTTACCATTATTCAGATTCTGTGATCTATGGTTTTTCGCATACACATCTCAACGGAACAGGGGTTTCGGATTACGGGGATATCATGCTGATGCCGACGATGGGAAATTCAACCCTGAATTACAAAGATTATTCTTCTCGGTTTTCGCATAAAAATGAAAAGGCTTCTGCAGGATTTTATTCAGTCAAATTAGATAAAAATAATATTGATGTCCGCCTGACCACTACCAAAAGGGTCGGCTACCATGAATATACTTTTAATAATTCCGGTAAGGCTAATATTATTCTGGACCTCAACCATAGAGATAAACTGCTGGAAGGTGAAGTAAAGGTTATTGATGATAAAACCATTGAAGTTTTCAGAAGAAGTGAAGCCTGGGCAGCCAATCAGTATATCTACGCGAGAATTGAATTTTCAAAACCCATGAAAATCTCCAAGAAAGAGGTGAATGGAAAACAGGAAGATAAACTGTTTACAGGAACAAAACTGGCTCTGGCATTTTCAGCAGATGTTAAAAAAGGAGAAAAGATCAGTGTAAAAGTTGCCATTTCTCCGACAGGTTATGAAGGAACGGAAAAAAATATGCTGGCAGAAGGAAAATCCAATGATTTTGAAACGGTAAGAAAACAGGCCGAAGCCGATTGGAACAAGGAACTGACAAAGATTGAAGTGAAATCTGATGATAAGGATAAACTTTCTGTTTTTTACACTGCCCTATACCATGTCTTTACCCAGCCGAACATCAGTATGGATGTAGACGGAAGATACAGAGGCAGGGACCATAAGCTTTATACAGCAACAGGCTTTGATTATTATTCTGTATTCTCTCTTTGGGATACTTTCAGGGCTGCTCATCCACTGATGACCCTTATCGACAGAAAAAGAACGGCAGATTTCATCAATACTTTTATCAAACAGTATGAACAGGGCGGAAAGCTTCCGGTCTGGGAACTGGCTTCCAATGAAACGGAATGCATGATCGGGTATCATTCTGTGTCTGTAATTGCAGATGCAATGGCTAAAGATATCCAGGGTTTTGATTATGAAAAAGCATTCGAAGCGTCTAAAAATTCTGCCATGCTGGATATTTTTGGCTTAAATGCTTATAAACAGAACAGCTACATCAGCATCGACGATGAGCATGAAAGTGTTTCTAA
This sequence comes from Chryseobacterium sp. NFX27, assembly GCF_049887855.1. Lineage (NCBI taxonomy): Bacteria > Pseudomonadati > Bacteroidota > Flavobacteriia > Flavobacteriales > Weeksellaceae > Chryseobacterium > Chryseobacterium sp. NFX27. The sequence goes on from NZ_JAGEKK010000021.1 coordinate 6,000, forward strand.
GACGGTGGAATATGCCTACGATGACTGGTGTATTGCTCAGATGGCTAAAATTTTAGGCAAAAAAGAAGATTATCAGTATTTCATGAAGCGATCCCAGAACTGGAAAAATCTTTACAATCCAAACAACGGATTTATGCAACCCAGAAAGAACGGAAACTGGTATGAACCTTTTGATCCGGCGGAAGTCAACAATAATTATACAGAAGGAAATTCCTGGCATTATTCCTACTCTGTGCAGCAGGATATTCCGGGACTGATCGCAGCTCATGGCGGAAAGGAGAAATTTGAACAGTTCATTGATGCTATTTTCGCTGCACCGGAAAAAACAACGGGAAGAGAGCAGGCAGACATCACAGGACTGATGAGTCAGTATGCTCAGGGAAATGAACCGAGCCACCATATTGCCTATTTATACAACTATGTAGGAAAACCGGAAAAAACAGATGCCAAGATCAAATATATCCTTGATCATTTTTATAAAAACAGTCCGGACGGTCTTATCGGAAATGAGGACTGTGGTCAGATGAGTGCCTGGTATATCTTAAGCTCACTGGGAATTTATTCTGTAACACCGGGATTACCCGAATGGCAGACAACCACGCCTTATTTCGATGAGGTTAAAATTCATCTGGAAGACGGCAGTACAAAAGTGATCACCAAGAACACCAGCAGATCCGAGCTTCAAAAATTAGGTTTTGAAAACAGCAAGCCATCAAAAGATTTTAAATATACACAGCTGACTCCGGCACCGGTTATTGCCTCCGACAGGATCTTCGATTTCTCTGCAAAAGTACAGATCACACCACTGAGCCCTGCTGATAAAGTATATTATATGACTTTAAGCGAAAGCGATGCTAACGTAAGAAAGACCTTTACAGCCTATAAAGGGCCTTTTACCATCAGCAAAACCACTCAGGTTCTCGCCTATTCGGAAAGAAATGGTGAAAAAAGCTCTGTTACAGTAGCCAATTTCAACAGAAGACCTAATTATTGGGATATTACCATCAATTCAAAAGTTAATCCACAATATACAGCCAATGGAAAACTGGCTCTTATTGACGGCATCAACGGTGATGTGAACTGGAGAAAAGGAGAATGGCACGGCTACCAGGGGCAGGATTTTGAAGCAGTGATTGACTTAAAATCTCCACAACAAATTACTAAATTGTCATCCACTTATCTTCAGGACAGCAGAGCATGGATTCTGATGCCTAAAAAAGTAGAATATTATGCTTCCATGAACGGGAAAGACTTCATCCTGCTGAAAAGCATAGACAATTCCATTGATGCTAAAGATGAAAAAGTACAGATCAAAGATTTTAATACTGAGATTCTTCCTACAGAAGCCCGATACATCAAAGTAAAAGCGTCTTACTTCGGAAAACTTCCGGAATGGCATCAGGGAGCCGGCGGTGAGGCTTATATTTTCATTGATGAGATTTCTGTGAAATAATAACAATAAACCGGAAGACAGAAGTCTAACAATTTTATTAAGTCTAATCTTGCTAAACAAAAATAATGCACTTCGTATTTGAAGTGCATTATTTTTAGTCTATAAGTCTCTCTTCAGATTATACAAATCCAGAACACCCGGTGCAATTTTCAAGTCGGGTCTGAACATAATAATTCCTTTATGAAATGCTTTTTTAGTGAATTCCCATTAGTAATTACAACATCTCCTTCTATAAAGAATGCTTTCATTACTACTTTCTCTACCACATCATCGAATACATAAAAGCACAAATCCATAATGGTATCGGTCTGGTCAAGAGGGATAAAAACATCATATTTCCCGTTTTCAGGATTCGGCATCAGTTGATTATACTGTACTGATTTTACTAATCTCTTATTGCTATAATAATGAATCCCTGTTTTGTCAACCGTTGCCCGGATTATTTTCGTGGCTGTTTTTTTTCTTATTTGCACCCTCAAAAGCCATACAAATAATCCAATAACGAATATCGCTAATACAGCAATTAAAAATTTTATTTCAAATTTAATTTTTGAAGCCAGGGTAAGCCATGCCATCAAAATCATCATCAGCGGTGTCAATACGGCGAATATTGAAAAAAAAACTTTAATAGCCAAAGTCCAGCCTTTAGAAGTTTTTGAGTCAATGGCCGGAAATTGATTTTCGTCTGATACCATTTTATTGCTGATTTAATTCAATCTTTCAGACCATTTTAGGCCCTCAGGCAGTTCCATATCAGAAAATTCTATATGGATCACTCTTCTTCTCCTGCCATCAGTAGTTCTGTTGGAACCGTGAAGCGTAAGGGGTTTCATAATCATGATACCACCCTTCTGTACATCATAGAATTTTTCTGTTTCCTTAGTCCAGTCTATGGTTTCCGGTCTGTAGATTCCTTTGGTGTGAGATCCCGGAACGACTTTCAACGCTCCGTTGTATTCATCCGTATCATCCAGGTGAATCCTGATGGTACATATATTCTCAAGAAACGGCAGAGGCGGCTGCACAGCAAACTGATTATTCTTGGCAGTCCACGGCCCGAAGCCCTGTATTTCCAGTTTTTTATCCACCGAAATCGTCAGATCCTGATGATAGGCCACATACCAGTTTGAAGTTTCCGGTTTGTCAAAATAAATACTTTTTACGGCAAAATATTTTTCTCCGAAGAGTTCTTTTACAATGGTCCTAATGGTATCGTTAAATATCAGATCTTTAACTTCCGGAACTTCTTTCAGGAACTGTCTTACGGCAAAAAGGTCATCAGATTTTCTGAAATTCTCTCTTGAGTTATCAGCATTTCGGATACTCTTTGCTATCTTTTCAATCTCATCATCAGAAAAGACCGAATTGATTACGGTAAGGCCTTTTTCAAAGAAATATTGTTTGTGATTCTCTATATATTGTTTTGTCATGTGCGATTAAACTTCCTGAGGTGTATTTTCAAGCTGTCCTTCCCATTTGGAAACAGCGGAAGTGGCCAATGCATTTCCTAATACATTCGTCATACTTCTTCCCATATCACAGAAATGGTCGATCGGCAGGATCAGAGCGATACCTTCCGGCGGAATTCCGAACATGGAACATGTGGCCACGATAATCACCAGAGAAGCTCTCGGAACTCCGGCAATTCCTTTTGAGGTAAGCATCAGCACTAAAAGCATGGTGATCTGCTGGCCCAATTCCATTTCAATACCATAGATCTGGGCTATAAAGATAGAGGCAAACGTCATATACATCATACTGCCGTCAAGGTTGAATGAATATCCTAAAGGCAGAATGAAAGATACTACCCTGTTATTGCATCCGAATTTCTCAAGCTCTTCCACCAGCTTCGGAAATACAGCTTCTGAACTCGTTGTGGAAAAAGCGATAAGTAACGGGGCTTTTATTCTTTTAAGCAATTCAAAAAGACGGTTTCCTAAGATCAGGTAGCCTACCAACAGAAGGACAAGCCAAAGTACACCCAATGCAAAGAAAAAGTCTCTCAGATAAATTGCATAGACTTTAAATATTTCAAACCCGTTCATGGCCACTACGGCAGCAATAGCTCCCAAAACCCCAAGTGGCGCAAACCACATGATATAACCTACCATTTTAAGGATAGCATGGGCAATAATATCGAAAAGTTTAACTACCGGCTTTGAATATTCTTCTCCTAGATTAGCAAGGGCTACCCCAAACATAATGGAAAAAACAACAATCTGAAGCACCTCATTGGTAGCAAAAGCTTCAAATAAACTTTTAGGAATCATATGTTTTACGAAGTCTTCCAGGGAAAAGCCTTTACTGCTTTTTAAAAGATCTTCTGCAGCAGCTGCATCCTGGATAGGCAGTTTGGTTACATGCCCCGGCTCCAGCCAGTTGACCAATACCAGACCTATAAAAAGAGAAACCAATGAAGCGCTGATAAACCACAGCATTGCTTTCGTTCCTACTCTTCCAATCATTTTGATATCGCTCATTTTGGCAATTCCAACGACGAGCGTGGTAAAAACCAGCGGTGCAATGATCATCTGTACAAGCCTGATAAAAACGGTTCCCAACAGTTTGATGTTTTTGGAAAACGGTTCCGCACTTTCAGGATACTGTAAATGTACCAGTCCTCCGACTCCTACACCAAGGATAAGCGCAACGATAATGGCAATAAAAAGTTTATTTTGTCCTTTCATATATATAGTTCAATTCCCGCAAATATAATAGTTTTTCAATTGGTACAAGATTTTGCCTGAATTTGGTTAAGATTAAGTTAAGTTTATAATACATTAAAATTAAAACGCTGATTTCGAAAATATTGTAAAAAAATTAAGAAACATTTATTAAGCTTTTATTATTTTGGTACAAATTTTATTATTACATTTGATTGTATTAACAACATTAATAAATATACAACTATGAAAAAAACTATCGCAATGGCTGCATTAGCTGTAGCTATATCTTTTGGAGCGGTGTCTTGCAAAAAGAAAATTTCTGACGCCGATCTTCAGACTCAGGCTACAACTGTGGTAACTTCTAATCCCAATGCTTCTGTAGAAGTAAAAGAAGGAGTAGCTCATTTAAGCGGAACTTTCGAAGATCAGCAATCCAAGGATGCTATGATCGCAAAATTAAAAGCCATCACAGGAGTAAAAGAAGTGATGGATATGTCTACTGTAGCTGCTCCGGTTACTGCTGCACCAGTGGAAACAACATCTGCTGTAGATCCTGCAGTTCAGAAAAAAGTTCAGGATGCTGTTAAAGATTTCCCTTCTGTAAAAGTAGAGGTTGTAAACGGACAACTTACCCTTACAGGAAATGTTTCAGCCCTTCAGGCGAGAAAAATCAAAGAATCTGTAGATGCTTTGAAAATCGGAAAGTATAACAATAACCTAGTGGTAAAATAATTTTAAAATGAGCACATTACAAGATAAATATTCAAGCGTAGTTTCAGCAGCTCAGTCTGCAGGAATTTCTAACCTTCAGGTTCAGGAGCAGGATGGTATTCTTTATGTTACTGGAAATGCTTCCAGTACAGCAGCAAAAGATGCAGTATGGAATGCTTTAGGAACTATTGATTCTACCTATTCAGCTTCAGATATCAATATTGATGTACAGGTAGCAGGACTAACTTCAGGAGCTTCTTTAACAGTAGCTACAGAAGATTCTAATCTTAACATCAGACAGGAGCCTTCTACTGAAGCTGCTGTAGTAGGAAAAGCTGCAAAAGGTTCATCAGTAACTTTAATTGAGCAGACTTCTGATGACTGGTGGAAAGTAAAAACTGACGATGGTCAGGAAGGTTATGCTTACTCAAGATATTTAAGAGCTTAATTTTTCAAGTAGTTAATCTTCTGATAAATATTTACGAAACATCTCCATTTGGGGATGTTTTTTTATACTTTTACGCTTCATAAAAAAACAGATATTTAATGAAGAAAGTATTATCGATGCTGATGCTGGCATTTACGGTTTTAATCCTGTATGCCCAGAATCTGCATATCGACGGAAAAGTATCGGACCCGGACAAAAAGCCTGTAGAAAATGCCACTGTTTATCTTCTGAAAGAAAAAGATTCATCCATCATTAATTATACGCCGACCAATAAAGAAGGAAAGTTCTCTCTGAAAACAGACCATCTGAATGAGCCTTCTTTTTTAAAAATAGATGCTGAAAAATTGCAGTCCTATTCTAAAAGGCTGGATAAGATCAGCCAATCTCTTTCTCTGGGAGATATTGTACTGGAAAAAAGCAAGATCAACAGCATTGATGAAGTAAAAATCACGGTTTCTCCGGTAAAAATCAAGAAAGACACCATAGAGTTTAATGCTTCTTCTATTAAAGTACGCCCTGACAGTAAAATTGAGGAACTTTTGAAACAGATTCCCGGTGTAGAAATCAGCAATGAAGGCAAAATTACGGTGAACGGAAAGGAGGTGGACCAGATCATGATCAACGGAAAACCTTTCTTTGATAAAGACGGAAAAATTGCCCTGCAGAACCTTCCGGCTGATCTCATTAAAAATATCCAGTTTACCACCACTAAGACGAAGGAGGAAGAAATGAGCGGAAAAACTGCGAAATCCAATAATACCACCATCAATTTCAATATTGATGAAAAGAAGAATAAAGGACTGATCTCCAGGCTTACCCTGGGATATGGTTCAGATAAACGCTATGAAGGCAGCGGACTGTTGAGCTATTTTAAAAAGGACACCAAAATAAGTCTCCTTGCCTCTTCCAATAATATCAATTCACAGGGGTTTTCCAATGATGAGGTTTTCGACAGTATGGGCAACGGCCGTAATTCCTGGATGATGCAGGGCGGCTCTGTTTCCACGGTGGGAAATACTACATATTACAGCCAGGGCGGAGGTACGGGTAAAGGAATTCAAAAATCGACCACCATTGGCTTCAACTACAGCGATAAATTGGGAAAAGATGCGGATCTTGATTCCTTCAGCTTAATGCATTCAGATTCTGACATGGAAACAAAATCCAAGGTTTCCAGAACGACACTGCTGCCGGAATATACATTAAAAACAAATTCTGAGACCAACGGAGAAAGCGAAAACAAGCAGTACAGTTTTGACACATCGGTAAAAATCCGCCTGGATTCTCTGTCCAGTGTTTATATTTCACCAAGATTTAGCCATTCTAAAAGTTTCAGTTTCAATAATTCGAAATCAACAACATTAAGGGATAACGCTCTCCTGAACGAAAACGATTCGTACACCAGTAGTGATTCGGAAAGCAATTCATTCAACCCGTCTGTATATTTTTCAAAAAAATTCAGAAAAAAAGGCCGTTCCATGAATGCAAAAATGACCGGAACCATTTCTGAGTCCAACAGGGATAATCTTAACCGGTCCCAAACGGTATTTTACCAGAGTAATGATCCGAGTGACATCAGAAATCAACTTGCCAAAAGCAAAAATCAGAATAATACATATACTTTCGGAGCCGGATATACGGAGCCGCTTTCTGATTCTGCATCTGTCAGCTTTGAGGTGAATTACAACTCAAATATTTTAAGGGATCTCCGGGATGTTAACGATTTTGATATAGCAACCGGGCAATATTCGGAATACAATTCAGCTTTATCCAACAGCATGAGGCAGAAGGTCAACAAGATCACCCCTGAGCTTACATTTAGTCTTAACAAAAAGAAAGTCAATATCTGGGCGTCTTTAAATCTTGATATTTCGGATATGAAAGTCAATTCCGTTTTTAATGGACAGAACTACGGCCTTCAGAAAAATTTTGCGCTTCCGGGATATAATCTGAATGTACAGTATGAAATTTCTGAAAATAAAAGGTTAAGTCTTTTTAACTACGCAGATTTTAGCATTCCCGGAGCAGAGCAGCTGACTCCTTATGAGGATACCTCCAATCCTCTGATCACATCCACCGGAAATCCGGACCTTAAAAATACATGGACCAACAATACTTATCTGTATTTTAATAATTACAATATGGTGAAAAACATGAGTTATTATGTAAACATCGGATTTACCTACAGGGATAACGATATTGTGAATTACTCAAAATATGACAGTTCAGGAAAACAGCTGGTTACGTATGACAACATAAGCGGAAACAAGAGCTTCAATGCCGGAGGAGGTTTCAGCAAAAGTTTTAAGTGGAAGACCAGCAAGGTATCTGTGAATCCAAAATTCAATATGCAGTACAATTACAACAAAGGATATATCAACGGGCAGCTTTTTACCAGTGATTCGTACAGTCTGAATCCGGGGATCAATCTTACGTATGAGCTTAAGGATAAATTCACTATAAAACCATCGTACAGACTGGGCTATAATTTTTCAAAATATACGAATTACAGCATCGATAATGTAAACACGGCAAGCCAGGCCCTGAAGCTGGAACTCACCAATTATCTTTTCAAAAGCAGACTGGTTTTCGGAAATGATTTTGAATACAACACGAATTCTAATATTGCCCCTGGTTTTAAAAAAGACTTTTATTTCTGGAATACGAGTTTAGGATATTCATTCTTTAATAAACAGTTTACCGCAAAAATGAAGATTTATGATGTGCTGAACCAAAACCAAAGTGTAAGAAGAACTATTTCCAATGCCTATTTTGAAGACCGTGAGGACCTTATCCTGAAGCGTTATATCATGTTTTCCATCAGTATGAAGCTTAACAAATTTGCAGGAAAGAAAATGCAGTAATTAGGAACAGTTCTTATCTTACTTTAGAGCCTCTGCTCAATCTGTAAGCTGCGAGTTTAAATCTCCTGCAGATTTTAAATTGAAAACGAAGCGCTTATTTCGTATTCTTCTGTATTTTCCAGTGAAAGATTATAGCTATAGGTATATTGAAGCCATTTTATTTCTAAATTAGCGGTAAATTTTATTTATGAAGATCCATATTTCAATTTTATTTATTTTCTTTTTTATCCTTGGAATGGCACAGAGCAAAGATGAGAAGGATACTTTCGTAAAAGATAATTTCACCAAAAAGGAATTCTATATTCCGATGCGTGACGGCGTAAAACTTTTTACAGCCGTATATGTTCCGAAAGATATTTCAAATAAGAACAAATATCCTTTCCTGATGCAGAGAACCTGCTACAGCATTGCTCCTTACGGTGAAAATGAATACAAAACCAAGCTGGGGCCTAACCAGTTCCTGATGAAGGATAAGTATATTTTTGTATTCCAGGATGTGCGCGGAAGATATATGAGTGAAGGTACTTTTACCAATATGACCCCTCAGGTGGACCGCAAAACAAAAAAAGATGTGGACGAAAGTACAGATACATATGACACGATAGAATGGCTTTTGAAAAACATCAAGGACAATAACGGAAAAGCCGGCCAGTACGGAACTTCGTACCCGGGATTTTATACTGCGGCAGGAATATTGGCACAACACCCGGCTTTGGCAGCTTCGTCACCTCAGGCCCCCATTTCGGATTTCTGGAATGATGATTTTCTTCACAACGGCAGATTTATGCTGGGCTATTTCAGAACCTTCCCTGTTTTTGGGATTCAGAAAACAAAGCCTGAAAATAAAGCATGGTATATGGATACTTTCGTAAAGCAGACTTCGGAAGACGGTCTTAAGTTTTACAGGGATATGGGAACTTTAAAGGACGGCTATGAAAAACATTATAAAAACAATTTCTTCATGACGGAGATCATGAATCATCCTAATTATGATGAATACTGGCAGAAAAGAAATCTTCTTCCCCATCTAAAGAATGTAAACCATGCCGTAATGACTGTTGGAGGCTGGTTTGATGCAGAAGATCTTTCAGGACCGCTGAATATTTACAAAACCATAGAAAAAACAAGCCCGAAAGCTAAAAACACGATTGTAATGGGTCCTTTCTCCCACGGAGCATGGGCACAGGAGCAGGGAAAACATTTCCACAACCAGATTTATTTCGGTGACAGCATTGCAACGTATTACCAAAAGAATATTGAAACTAAATTTTTCAATCATTATTTAAAAGGAAACACGAAAGAAGATGCCGGGCTGCCGGAAGCTCTGATGTATGATACAGGATCTAAAGAATGGAGAGAATTTGCAGCTTATCCTCCAAAAAATGCTCAGAAGGTCAATTTCTACTTATCTGACGGAACATTGAAAAAAACAGCAGGACAAGGCTTTTCAGAGTACTACAGCGATCCGAACAATCCGGTTTTAAGCTCTGACAATCTGAAAGATTTTAATGGTTTTACCCCTAAGAATTATATGTCAGAAGACCAGAGATTTGCCGTTGGCAGACCAGACGTTCTGACGTTTACAACGGATGTTTTAACAGAAGACATCAGTTTTGCAGGAGAAATCATGGCTAAACTGAATATTGCTTCTTCTTCTACAGATGCAGATTTTGCAGTAAAGCTGATTGATGTTTACCCTGAAGATTTTAAACCGGCAGAAAAGAAAGACGGTGTGATCTATCCCAACTATCATCAAATGGTAAGAAGCGAGATTATGCCTGCCAGATTCAGAAATTCAAGAGAGAAGGGAGAAGCATTAGTACCCAACCAAAAAACTGCGGTGAATTTCAGACTGCAGGATGTGATGCATACTTTTAAGAAAGGTCACAGGATCCAGATTCAGATCAGCAGCACATGGTGGCCGCTTTTTGCCGTAAATCCTCAGAAATTTATGGAGAATCCAAATTTTGCAACCAAAGAAGATTATACGAAAGCTTTTATCAAAGTATACAATGACAGTTCTATTGAAGCTGAAGTATTGAAATAAAAAAGAAAGTAGCGTGGCTTCGAGAACCTCAGCCACCAGTGACAGTACAAATATTAGTTTATAAAACATAAAAACCGGCCGCTTGGGAAACCTCAGCGACCGGTTTTTTTATATATAGAACAGGTGGCTTCGAGTACCTCAGCCACCAGTTGTACTATCCCGTCATAAACGAAAAAATGCCATTCTTAACATAAATGGTGGCTGAGACACTCGAAGCCATTTTATTTCATTCCTCAATCGTTCTGAAAGTAAGGTTTACCCTTGGAGTTTTCACTTTTGTGGTCGGTGGAAGCCTGTGCAGCCAGTTTTCCTGCGTTGTTCCTTTCATGATCAGCAGGCTGCCGTTTTCAAGAAATATTTCGACTTTTTCTTTCGTTGTTTTATGTTTAAATAAAAACTTTCTTTCGGCACCGAAAGTCAGAGAGGCAATAGCACCGTGCTTCTTAAGATCGGTTTCGCCATCGCTGTGATAAGCCATTCCTTCACTTCCATCATGATATAGATTAAGAAGACAGGAATTGTAGGTTTCCCCAGAAACTTCTTCACATTTTTTCTTTAATTCCACGAGTTCAGGAGTCCAGAATTTCGCCAGTTTTGTTCGCTTTGAATACGTATATTCAAAGGCTTTTTCGCCAAACCAGGCTACTTTTCTTTTCGTTAAAATCAATTTTCCGAAGATCACCGCTTCATCATTTTCCCATGGGATCTGATTCAGCAGATAATCATAAAAAAAGTCGGATTTATCTTTACTGAAAACCTTCCCGTAATAGTGGACCGTTCCGTCATGCGGAAGGATATTCAAAGGATATTCTGATATTTCTTCAAACAGGCTGTTCATGATTTTGATTCGTAAAATGTATTAATGACTTTAATTAATTCTTTAACCACAAAAATCGCAAAAGTTTTTAACACTTAAGTTTTTTAAGTTATTATTGGAACATTGAATAAAGTGCACTTAAGTTTTTGAAAAAATCTAAGATTTTATTCTGTAATAATATCCTAAATAGATGATTTGCAATATTTACATCAATAGGAACGGACTTTAGTCCGTTTTATAATTTAAAAACATCAATCTGGCTTTAGCCAAAACTTAAATCAGATGAAGGCAAAACAGAATCTCCAGCGTACACCTTTGAACTTTCCCACCCCACGATCAGCTGCTTCCTGCCGCTTCCCCATCGGTAACCGCCAAGATTTCCCGTAGACTGGATCACCCGGTGACATGGAATAAGAAAAGCTACAGGATTACTCCCAATCGCTGTTCCTACAGCTCTGGATGCCTTCGGATTTCCTATTTTTTCAGCGAGATTTCCGTAGGTGGAAAGTTTTCCCATTGGAATAGAAAGTAAACTTTCCCAGACTTTAAGCTGGAAATCGGTACCTTTTAGATGTAATTTAATGGTGTTGAGCTTCGTCCAGTCTTTATCAAATATGGACAGGGCATTTTTTTGCAGGGCATCCTGTGTTTCAAAAAAAGAAGCATTGGGGAATTCCAGTTTTAAATTTCCCAATGCTGTTTCTTTATCGTCTTCAAAAGCCATATAGCAGATCCCTTTTTCGGTAGATGCTGCCATTACATATCCAAAAGGACTTTTGGAAAAACTGTAATTGATGTTCAGACTTTTTCCGCCGTTTTTATATTCCGCCGGAGACATTCCTTCTATATTCACAAAGAGGTCATGAAGCCTGCTTGTGCTGGATAGTCCCGTCTCATAGGCGGTATCAAATAAAGTCGCTTTCTCTTCCTTCAGTAAATTTTTAGCATGTTCAAGACTGATGAACTGTAAAAATTTCTTAGGACTTGTTCCTGCCCATTCCGTAAATATCTTCTGAAAATGAGCCGGACTCAAGTGAATATTCTCTGCCACTTCCTCCAAACTTGGCTGAAGCCTGAAATTGCTCTGGATATATTCTATCGCTTTGGCAATTCTGTTATAATCTATCTGACTTTGTGCGGACATAGTGTTTCTTTTTTACCTCACAAATTTCCAAAGAATACAGGGCAGAAAAAATCTGATTCTTGCGGAATTTTAGTTGTTGTTATAAATATGGTTGTAAGCAAGCATTTTGTAATATAACTTAGCTGCAAGGAAAGCAGTTGGCTTAGCCATCGGAGAATCCATTAATTCTACAATATCGAACGCCACTACATTACATTTTTCAAATACTTTTTTCAGTAATTCCAAAGTCGGATACCACTGAAGTCCACCCGGTTCCGGAGTTCCTGTAGAAGGAGCAATTGACGGGTCAAAAGCATCAAGGTCGATGGTGATATATACGTTTCCTGAAACTTTTTCTAAAACATCATTGATCCAGTTGTCGTTATTTGCGATTTCATGGGCAAAAAACACTCTTCCTTCCGGCAGATACTGAGCTTCTTCCACGTCCATAGAACGGATTCCCACTTGAACCAGATTATGCTTCTGATTGGCTTCAAAAACCGCACAGGCATGGTTGGAAGTAGAACCGTGAAATTCCGGACGTAAGTCTGTATGGGCATCCAGCTGAAGAACAGTAAGGTTTTCAAATTTCTCTCCTACCGCACGGATAGAACCGATAGAAACCGAGTGCTCACCACCGAAAAGAGTAAATACCTTTCCTTCATTGTTCAAAAGCTCTTTGGTTTTCTGGTAAACGGCTTCTGTCATCGCTTCAGGGGTAGAATTTTCAGAAATTTCTCCAGCCAGGTACACTCCGTCAAGATAAGGTTCAGTTCCTGTTTCAATATCATAAAGCTCCATGTTTTCGGAAGCGTCAAGGAATAGTTCAGGGCCTTTGTCAGCTCCTTTTCCCCATGTTGAAGTCCCATCGTAAGGAACGGTTACCAGCATTACTTTAGAGTTTTCCAGTGTTGCATTTTCTTCAGGAATTCCTGCGTATGTTCTCATGTTTTATTTAAAAATTTAAATGATTTAAAGATTCAATGATTTCACAAAGATACAAAATAGTCGTTGAGTTATAAATCAAGAGTAGTGAGTGCGGAATTTTTTAATTAACCTGAATTCGGGATAAGGATAAAATTAAACGCAAGGATAAACAAAGCTTTAAAAAGCATTCATTTGATTTTTTAAGATAGACAGAGCCGTTTCACTTATTGGTAAGCAATACAGGGAATATATTGGTCTTACTTTGCCAAATGAAATGCCCTTGTTTTTCTTATTAACATGTCAAAAAATCTACTTTATTTGCCTTTGCGATAAAAATACAATTGTTTTCAGGTATTTCTTATCCCGAACTCAGGTTAATTATAAAATCTTTTTAATGTTTAAATTTTAAAAGTTATTTTTGTAAAAAAACAAAATATGTCCTTAAAAGCTGTTCTTTTCGATATGGACGGGGTTATTGTAGATACGGAACCACTGCACAGAAAAGCTTATTTTGCCACCTTCGACGAACTGGAAATTGCCGTTTCTGAAGACCTTTATACTTCTTTCACAGGGGCCTCCACAAAAAGAGTCTGCGAAACGCTGATTCAGAAATATGGTTTAAACCATACCCACGAAGCCATTGCCGGTATTAAAAGATCATATTTCAAAGATTATTTTGATAATGATGAGGAATTCGATCTGATTCCTGGAGTAAGGGAATTAATCCAACATTATCATGAAAGCGGTATTAAGCTCATCCTTGCCTCTTCGGCTACAATGACGACCATCAACATGGTTTTTGAAAAGTTTGGGCTTGAAGAATATTTCAGCGGGAAAATAAGCGGTGCCGCCCTAAAGGAATCCAAGCCTCATCCTGAAGTATTCCTGCTTGCGGCCCAAATGGCAGAAGAACCGGTAGAAAACTGTATGGTCATTGAAGATTCCACCAACGGGATCCTTGCTGCCAACAGAGCGAAAATTTTCTGCGCTGCCTACAGAAGCCCGCATTCAAAAAATCAGGATTATACTTTAGCAGATATCGTGGTTACGGATTATGAAGAACTGGAGCTTGATAAGCTTTCAAAATATTTTTAAAAGGAAAAAGCTCTCAAATCGTTGAGAGCTTTATTTTTATTGCGCTTGCAGAGTTTCTTAATGAAGTTATTCTTAACTTTAACAAAACCTTAATGGTTAAAATTGAAACATTAAGAAGCAATTTAAGTTGTTAAGATTATTAAGATGGAATACTTCGTTATTTCCATTCCTCAACTAGTAACCCAGAATTTTCAGAATATCTTCAGGTTCCTGTTTTTCACGGAAAACCTCATACTGAAGCTCACCGTTTTCGTCTTTCTGAATCAGGACGTGTCTTGGCTGAGGCATCAGACAGTGGTGAACACCGCCATATCCTCCAATCGTTTCCTGATACGCTCCTGTATGGAAAAATCCGATATACAGAGGTTTTGTATCACTGAAAACAGGCAGATAAATGGCATTCGTATGTTGTTCAGAGTTATAATAGTCATCTGAATCACAGGTTAATCCACCAAGGAATACCCTTTCATAGGTATCTTCCCATCTGTTTAAAGGAAGCATAATAAAGTGTCTTGAAATCGCCCATGTGTCAGGAAGTGTGGTCATGAATGAAGAATCGATCATATTCCACTTCTCTCTGTCGTTCTGACGTTTCTGAGAGATAATTTTGTAAAGGTTGGCACCGCTTTCCCCTACTGTAAAGCTTCCGAACTCCGTATAAATATTAGGTTCTTCCACTCCTTCCTCTTCACAGAATTTCTTGATCTGAGAAACGATCTCCTCTACCATATACTGATAGTCGTACTCGAAGTTTAACGATGTTTTTATCGGGAAACCGCCACCAATATTCAGTGAATCCACTTCCGGAGCAATCTTCTTCAAACGTGCGTAAACACGGAGACATTTGTATAATTCGTTCCAGTAATAGGCAGTATCCTTGATCCCCGTATTAATGAAGAAATGAAGCATTTTCAGTCTTGCATTCGGATGTTCGGCAATTTTCTGGCTGTAATAAGGAATAATATCTCTGTATCCGATCCCTAATCTTGAGGTATAGAATTCAAATTTAGGTTCTTCCTCTGAAGCAATTCTGATCCCAATATCAAAAGTGGTATCAATACTTTCTGTAAGCTTATCCAGCTCACGGTAGTTATCCAGAATCGGGGTAATATTTTCAAAACCGCTGTTGATCATTTCTGAAATTTTCACCAGATAATCATCGGTCTTGAATCCATTACAAATGACTTCAATATTTTTATCTACTTTGCCCTTCTCATAAAGAGATTTTACAATATCCATATCATATGCTGAAGAAGTTTCGATAGAGATATCGTTTTTAAGAGCTTCTTCAAGCACAAAATTGAAATGACTGGATTTTGTACAGTAGCAGTAGGTATAATTCTTTTTATATTCGGCTTTCTCAAAAGCTTCCCTGAACCAGCTTTTTGCCTTCTGGATGTTTTGAGAAATTCTTGGCAGATAGCTAATTTTTAGCGGGGTGCCAAATTTTTCAACGACTTCCATTAAAGGAACATCGTGAAATAACAAATTGTTCTCAGAAACATTAAATTCTTCCGTAGGAAAATATAATGTCTGATCAATAAGTTCCGAGTACTTTATTTTCATTTCTTGACAAGTGAATTACGAAATGCAAAATTGCTAAAAAAGTTTGATTTTTAAGCGTTAAATTTATTATAAATTTCAAAACAGGGCCAGGCAAAACCCTGAACAGATTATTAATTTGTAAACTTCTTAATATATTCTTCTCTCTTATCCATCGAAATCCCCAGCACCTGTTGAATATAAATGTCCGTGGACCCGTATTTCTTATTGATTTCATCAAAAGCTGCATCGAGATAAGCGATTTCCACCCAGCTCAGTTTTTCAAGGACTTTTACGTCCATTTTGGGATATAGAAAATGCAGATGATCTGCAAGATTCAGCCTTTTCAGGACTAATTTTTTCCTGTAATTATTGGATAGGAGATAATCATTATAAATTGTTTCCTTATCAAATTTTAGAATAGTCAGAATTAAAGCTGTTGTAATTCCTGTTCTGTCCTTTCCCGCGGTACAGTGATAAAGAACCGGCTGGTCGGATTCCAGAATTTCAGTGATGATTTTTTTGATCACCTCCGGGTTTTCCGTTACATATTCGCGGTAGAAATCAATCATTCTCTTGTCTGCATCGGAACCGTTAACTTTTCCTTTTAAAACAAGCTTTCTAGCCTGCGTCAACTGGTCTACTTTATCTGCAAAAGCTGAATATTTTTTATAAATGATACCATCGGGAAGCTGGTCCGGCTGATCAGAAATTTCTTTTGAATTTCTAAGATCAATGACTTCTTTTATTCCCAGACTCTGCAGTTCTTTGAATGATCTTTTCTTCAATTTATGAAGATGACCGCTTCTGTAGAATTTTCCTGCTTTTAAAGTTTTGCCCTCAGAATTTTTAATGTTCCCTACCGTCCTGAAATTGTATACTTTTTTGACTTCAATAGGATTACCTGTTTCATTTTCCCCATATTCAGGTTGGGCAAAATTCTGTGTTTTACAGGAGAAAACACAAAATGCCATGAGAAGCAGAACCGATATTTTTATGTATTGTTTCAATATATTCCGGAATATTCTAATTCATTAATTCCTACAAAAAGCAACAGATCTCCCAATTGATACTGAATAGAAACTTCATCCTCCACCGAAAAATTCCTTGTTCCTATTCTTGAAGTGATACTCAGACTTCCGTTTGTTAATGGCCAGTTCAGTCCTGTTGTTGTTATATTTTCAACCGAAGGAAAAGGATACAATGAAATCATTCTATTCTTAACTCCTTTTATATTAAATTTTTTCGGAATAAAATAATATTCAGAAAAATCATCATAGAATTTTATCTTCAGCCGGTCTTTAAACACATAAGCAACGGTAAGATTCCCTAAAAAATGATCCTGCTCGCCGCCGCTTCCTCCGAAAACGTCTACAGAAAGACATCCTTTTTCTAAAATAATCTCCAGAGCTTTATGAAAATCTGTTTTATCCTGATCCAGAGTAAGAATAAATTTTTCCTGGTAAACATCTTCGTCTGCTCCCGAATGGGAATCGAAATCACCGGAAATAAAGTCGAGTTTATCTAAGGGAAAACCTAGCTGCTTTAAATAATGAAAAGCACCGTCTGTACAGGCAATTAAGCCATACTGATCCGGATCTGGAAAGTTTTTTGGAGGGTCTCCGTTAATGAAAAGTAATGCTTTATCTTTCATTCGGATTCCAGTATTCTTCCGGTTCGTTGTTGATCTTTGAAATGTATCTTGCCAGAACAAAAAGATAATCAGAAAGCCTGTTCAGGTACTTGATGAGTTCTGGACGTACTTCTTCAGATTCGTTTAAGAAAACCAGAGAACGTTCTGCTCTTCTGCAGATGGTTCTTGCAGCATGTAAAAATGTTGCCGGTTTTCCTCCACCGGGAAGTATAAAGTATTGCAGAGGCTCCAGTTTTTCTTCAAAAGCATCCATCCATTGCTCCAGCTCTTCAATTTCAGTGTCTGAAATGATTAATGGCAGACGTGATTTTCCATTGGCCAGCATTAATTTATCAACCGGGGTTGCAGCTTCCGAACCTACCGTAAACAGATCAAACTGAATTTTCTTCAACTGCTTCAAAACTTCTTCATCTTCAATATGACTTTTAGAAATACCAATGAATGAATTAAGCTCGTCTATATTTCCGTAGCTGTCTACCCTTGCACTGGCTTTGGAAACCCTTGTGCCGCCGTATAAAGCGGTCTGTCCTTTATCTCCTGTTTTAGTATAAATTTTCATACTACTAAAATACTTTATTTTGTACAATGTATAAAGTAAAATGTAGGAATAACTTCCTATTCTATCTGAAAAATATTAACTGACATTAGGAATTAATGTCAGTTAATATTTGTACATGTGGGTTTTTATATCTTTTGAGATTGCCTGCCCTTTTGGTAAGCATGACAAAGCAAACGCCAATTCCTTTATTTGTAGATTAAAAAGTATAATTAACATTTAGCTGAAAAGTTGTTCCGTTAAATCCGAACTGATTCACCTCCCAAGGATATTTGAACCTTCCTCCAAGATCTGTTACTACATCTCCTTTGCTGTCTATTACATCCGGATAAATATTAAATAAATTATTTACAACTCC
This sequence comes from Chryseobacterium sp. NFX27, assembly GCF_049887855.1. Taxonomy (NCBI): domain Bacteria; kingdom Pseudomonadati; phylum Bacteroidota; class Flavobacteriia; order Flavobacteriales; family Weeksellaceae; genus Chryseobacterium; species Chryseobacterium sp. NFX27. The sequence goes on from NZ_JAGEKK010000021.1 coordinate 24,261, forward strand.
AGAAACTTTAAGATCTTTGGTGATTTTATATGTTAAAACGATGTCTGTAATTACCTTACCAGAAAATATCTGATCTTTGGCAGGATCAGCTGCATGCTGCCATGTAACAGAACCAAAATAAGTATTATTAAGGTTAAAGTTAAACTTTGAAATGTCATACGAAAGACTAAGAATAGTTTTTGTTTTTGGCCTTGCAGAGGTAATTCTAGATTGTTCTTTTCTATCAAAAAAATTTTCTGAGTAACCATTTTCGGCCAAAATAGGCGGAACGGCAATATTATCTACTATTTTAGTTTCGTTATAATTGAAAGCAGCAATAACTCCCAATCTTCCTTTGCCAATAGCGGAAGTATAATAATTAGCTACGAAATCTATCCCCTCAGTAACTGTATTTACAGCATTAGTGAAAAACTTCAGGGAGGTTATTTTATTATTGTCTAATATTACTTCCACAGGGTTTGTTATATCCGGATTACCCGGAGCACCGGTTTTGTAACCAATATCTCCTGAGAAAAGTACCCGGTCTTTAATTTTTATTCTATAATAATCTGCTGTAATCGTCAGGTTTTTAAAAGGTTTTACGGCAAATCCCCCAGTAATGTTAAAGGCTTTTTCAGCATTTAATTTTTGTACCCCAAGATCAGATCTTACAATCTGAGAGTCATTGTTAAAAGTACCCTGATTAGCTACAGTATTCCCTGTAATTTTGGTTTGAACATTGGAATAATAAATTTGGTGTAATGAAGGTGCTCGAAATCCTGTAGAAACAGACCCACGGAACACTAATTTATCATCTAAAAACTTATATCTTGCATTTCCTTTCCAGGAAACATTATTTCCAAAATCACTGAAATTTTCATATCTCACAGTTCCTCCAACTAATAAATTTTTCGTAACATCCCATTCAGCATTCATATAAGCTCCAATATTCTGACGATTTTTATTGATTTCATTTTGAGGCTGCAGTCCTGGAAACGATTCTGCACCACTTCCTATATAAGATGCCTCCTCTCCTGACTTCGCCTGATAGTTTTCATTGCGCACTTCAGCTCCAGCTCCTAAAACAAGCGCACCAAAATCTCGGTTGATATCTATGTTTCCTATAATATTACTGAACTGATGCCCACCTGCCTTAAAACGGGTTGGTGAATTTGCACCCAAAGACGTATTAATGGTATTTCCTACAACATAATCTACTGCATTAGAGCCAAAGGTTGCGCTTCCATCAAAATTCCATTTTCCAAACATGCCTTTCCACCCGGAGGTTAAATTATAATCATAAACATCTGTTTTAAATTCCGGTTGAAATCCATTGTAAGGCTGTCCTTTTGGAGTTAATAAACCAAAATCTGAAGTTACCCAATAGGGCGTTCTATACAAACCATAACTAGTCCCATTTCTGTAAGTTGTACCACCAAAAGCATAAAATTTACCTGTTTCACCTGTTGGTAATTCAAAATTGACAAACATATTAGCAACTTTTGTCTCCGGCTGCCCTATAATCATTCCTAACCCAGGATTAGCCTGCGTCCAGGCATTTTCAACACCAAAAAGTTCATCTTTTGTAATAGAACCTGCACGGTTAGTTTTATTTTGGGAAGAATATCCCAATGTAAGATTCAAACTTCCATTTTTTGCCACTCTGATTCCTGTATTAAAATCTGCTCCGATATTAAAGCCGTCTCCTTCTGAAGTAATACCTGAAAAAAGATTGACTGTACTTTTTCCAACGCTGTTCTTAAGAATAATATTGATCACTCCTGCAATAGCATCAGAGCCATATTGTGCAGATGCACCATCTCTCAATACTTCTACATTCTGTAAGGCAGCAGACGGAATACTTTTCAGATCTGTACCTACCTCACCTTTTCCCGGCGTATCATTTACATAAATTAAAGCACTTTGATTTTTTCTTTTACCATTAACCAAAACCAATGTTCTGGAAGGCCCTAATCCTCTTAAATCTGCCGGATCAAAATGAGCTGTTGCATCGGAAACGGTTTGTTGTGATGAATTAAAAGATGGTACCGCGTACGTTAAGGCTTTATCAAAAGTAATTTGTCCTGTGGATTTTAGCTGTACTGCCGAAATATTATCAATAGGATTTGCTGATGTAATTATGGTTCTAGGCTTAGTTCTACCTGTAGTAACAACAACTTCATCTATATTGTTTTCCTTTACACCTTCCTGGGCATATACCATAGTACCAGCTCCGCTTAATACTAATACATAGATTTTTTTATTAAATAATTTTCTTTTCATATCATTGTTAATAATTTAATAAATCTAGTGAAAATATAAACATTAAATACAAAAAATAAACATATAACGGAAATACCTTTCCCAACTTATGCAAAACATATTATTTTATAAAAAATAAAACTTGATTTACGAAACATAAAATGTCTTATTAATAATCTGAAAAAGAAATAGCAATAACTTCCTATTCTGTCTGAAAAAGTGATGAGTAGACATTAGAAATAAAAATGATTTAATTCCTTCTCATACGCAGTTTTCAACAGATTGAGATTACTTCGCGAATGACTTACAATGACTGTGTAAAAAAAATGACCGGAAAGAATCCGGTCACTTACAAATTATTTATTTACCTCTACGTATTGTATGATGGTCTGGTTTTTGGGGTTATAGATTATTGTACTGGTGTTTGGAAATCTTTTCAGCTTATAATATTCTATACTTTTATCATTTTTAATATCTTCCAAAAAGCCGGTGTCAAAGGTATTTTCAGGAAGAAATTTTGAGACAAAACTTATTTTGTCAATGATGCTTTGGCCGTCTATTTTACGGGCTGTTTTATCTGATTTGTTTTCGTCGGAAGAAGGCTGCTTTTCCATGAAAGGAAGCAATACTGCGATATCCGATTTATATTTGAAAATATACCCTTCGGAACCGTTGGGAAATTTAAATTTCTTTCCGGTATCTTCTGAAACTACAGGCTTTCCTCCATCAGGAAATACCTGGTTGAATTTTACATTCTCGGAATTCGTTAAAGAATTAATTGATTCACTGACTGTTTTCTTTACTGTTTCTTCAACCGCCTGCTGAGCTTTCTGCTGTACGGTTTCGGTTGTTTTCTGAACGGTCTGGTCAATTTTTTCTTCAATTTTATTACATGATATTAATAAAAGAGCAGAAATGACAGGTAAAATATACTTCTTCATTTTAAAATTCTAATAGGGATCAATTACTTTTTACCCATACACTTTCTCTCTAACGGAAAAACAGGTACAGATATTTCAGTAAAGAAATAAAATATTTTTTTAATATCAAAAATCCTACTGACAAACTGTTGTCATAACCCTGTCATACCTTTGTATCAACAATAACAAACTAAACAATACAATTATGACAACTACAGCAACAGCCACAAAACAATTCATGACATCTGATCAATTATTAGAGCACTGGCAAGGCCACAGAAACCTGACAAGAAGAGTAATAGATGCTTTTCCTGAGAAAGAATTATTTGAGTTTTCTGTAGGTGGTATGAGACCTTTCGCAAAACTGGCAGTAGAGCTGATCAGCATCGGCGGGCCCGCTTTAAAAGGAATCGTGAACAAAAACATGGAGGCCTATAATGAGGAAGGCTTCAATCCAAAAACCAAAGAAGAACTCCTGAAAAAATGGGATGAAGAAACAGAAGTGATCAACCGTTATTTCAGCCAGATTACTGAAGAACGTTTCCAGGAAACTTTCAACTTATTCGGACAGTATGAATTTCCGGTATATCAGAATATTCTTTATTTCGTAGATAATGAAATTCATCACCGTGGACAGGGGTATACGTATCTGAGAGCGTTAGGAATTGAACCTCCTTTTTTTTGGGAGAGATTCTAGGATCACTGATGCCTTTGTTTAAACTGAAAATGATGATTCAACTCAGACAAAAAGAGTAGACTGCAGAATCGCAAAAACCATTCAAATTATTCATCCATTCAATATAGACACCGCAGGTTTTGTTGTTTTTGATTCTGTCGTTCAGTTAAGCAAAACTTTTATTCAAATTATATAAATTTCTAAAGCTCCGGCTTCACGAATGTGAAGCCGGAGTTTATATTTCTTATTCCATTCTTTTTGAAATATTTTCCACCAGATTCTTAAGCTTTGTTTTTAAAGATTCCGGCTCCAAAATAGTTGCGTAATCTGCAAAAGTGATCAGCCACCTCGGAAAACCTTCATCTATCCATTCCGTATCAAAGATCATTTCAATTCCATTTTCCGTTTCTGTTTCTTCAATAAACCCATAATATCTCCTGGAATTTACGATATGTCCTATTATTTTTTTATCAACTAAAAGCCTGACTCTGGTTTTCTCGCCGTTTGAATATCTTCTGTAATCATTGATCTGTCCGTATTCCTGCGAAAAAGGATTCTGTGTTTTGAATATCTGCTGAATCCTGTCGACACGAAACTGCCTGAAGTCTTTTCTCATGGTACAGAAAGCCATAATGTACCAGTAATTGAATTCAAAGAAAATACCGACTGCTTCAATGGTTCTGTTTGTGAACCGGGAATCCACTGTTTTATATTCAATAATCAGCTGTGTTTTATCCGCAATACTTTCCAGAATGGTGGGAATCACATTTTTGATAGTATCATTTGTCTGTGGATAATGATGATAAACATCAATCTGTTTTTCAATATTCCGGATCAGATTTTTATCCGAATTCCGAAGCACAGAACGGACTTTTTCCATGGCCATCTGATAATGATCTCCAAGGCTCTGGTGAGAAAATTTCTGCATCAGTTTTTCCGCAGTGATAAAACTCAACACCTCCTCTTTTGTAAACATAATAGGGGGAAGCTTATAGCCATCCATCAGGGAATAGCCGTTTCCAGCTTCTCCTATGATGGGAATCCCTGCATTTTCCAGCGTTTTCACATCCCGGTAGATCGTACGGATGCTGACATCAAATTTTGCAGCAAGGTCCTGAGCCCTTACGGTCGGTTTTGACTGTAACTGGGTGAGAATAGCCGTTACCCTGTCCAGTTTTTTAAGATAGTGATCGTTCATATTGATAGGACAAATCTATCAATCTTTTTTCGTCTGGAAAATATAAATTATGATTTAAAAACAAGAAATTTTCTATAATCTTGTTTAGAATTAAAAAAATATTCTTTCACAGATTAATTGGATTCACCAGATTCATAAAATCTGCAAAATCAGTGTGATCTGCAGGCAATAAAGCGTAAAGATCAATTATCTTTAAAGGAGTTCACCAGCTTATCCAGATTTAAGCTTCTGGCCGACGCATCAAAAATCTCGCGGTAAGTTCCATTCATCTGAACCAGTTCGTCATGAGTTCCGCTTTCCACTACTCTTCCTTTTTTCATCACATAAATAGTATCCGAATCCAGGATCTGTGAAAGGGAGTGGGAAATAATAACTACTGTACGGCCTTCTTTGATGGCATCCAGTGAATTTTTGATCTGCTCGGTAGCAATAGCATCCAGGCTGGCAGTTGGCTCATCAAGGAAAATAATGGGTGGATCTTTCAGGAATAGCCTTGCAATGGCAATTCTCTGCTGCTGTCCGCCGGATAGCTGGGTCGCATCATGCTGATAACCATCCGGAAGATCGAGAATCTGATCATGAAGATATGCTTTTTTTGAAGCTTCCTGAATCTCCTCAAAACTGGCATTCATGTCGCCATAACGGATATTGTCCTCAATACTTCCCTGAAAAATATGGTTTTTCTGTAATACCAGGCCAAGATCGTCCCTCAGAAACGTGTTATCATAATTATTTAAATTAATTCCATCCAATAAAATCTCCCCGGAATCCGGAAGGTAAAATTTACAGAGAAGATTGATCACCGTTGATTTTCCGGCACCACTTAAACCTACCAATGCTGTTGTTTTTCCGTTTTCTATCTTCATGGAAACATCGTGCAGGGCCTTTGTTCCGTTCGGATAGCTGAAATCTACATTTCTTAATTCAAAATTACCTTTGATTTCCTTTTCTACAAATGTGCCGTTCGGTTCTTTTTCATCGTCTGCATTAAGGATTTCAAAGTAACCTTCAGCATAGATCATGGCATCATTCATATCATCATAAATTCTGTGCAGCTGGCGTATAGGCGCTGATATATTATTGAACAGCATAATATGAAGCATGATCGCACCAATAGTCATCTGCTGATCCAGTACCAGATAAACGGTCAGAAGAATAATTAAAACTACACCAAACTGTTCAATAAAGGTTTTTAAACCGTCATAAATAAAGTTGGTTTTTCTGGTGAACATCTGGCTTTCCATCAGTTTCATCTGCAGGTCATACTGTTTTTTACCTTCAAATTTTTCACGGACAAAACTTTTGATCACCATAATAGAATTAATCAGGTTCAAAAGCCCTGAAGTTTTTCTCTCCCTTTGGTTTCTGAGCTGGCGGCGCACACCTCCAAGCTTTTTTGCCTGTAATGAACTTATATAAAAATAGATAGGAACAATGATCGTAGAAACCAATCCCACATATACATTCTGCATATACATAATGATCAGGGCAATAATGGCATTGGAAAAAAGCGGCAGTATATCGATGAAAAAATTCTGCACCAGCCTTGTTAAACTTTCTATTCCCCGGTCTATCCTGATTTGTAGTTTCCCGGATTCATGATTCTCATCATTGAAATACGCCACCCGGTACATCAGTATTTTATCAATAGCAGACTGCGCCAGAACAGAACTTACATTGATCCTTATTTTTTCACCGTAAAATTTCTGTCCGAAATTAATAAAAATATTAAGCAGCTCTTTTCCCAGTAAAATAATAGAGATCACTACCAGGATATGAATCCCTTCAGACATCGGATGCGGAAGATGGGTAAGCTTTGTCACCTCATCTACTGTATATTTTAATACAATAGGATTGACCTGCGCTGCGAGAGCTCCTAAAAAAGTAAGAAAGAGCGTCCCGTAAATCATTAAACGGTAAGGTTTTATAAATGGAACGAGCTGTTTATAGATCCCAAATAAAGTAACTGTTCTGTTGAAGGGTTTTGCCATAGAAGTTATTTTAACTGAAAAACGTACCGTTTCCGAGAGAAAAGGTACGTTTTATTCTATTTTTCAGCAAATACTTTTTACAACTGATGTAATTTTTATCCTTCGTAGAAGTAGGTTGTAAGGTAATGCAGCTCTGGTTTGCTGGCGGCTTTGGATTCAGCCTGTGCCTGTTCCAGAGGATACTGGGAAGTCAGTTCTTTTCTTTGGAAAACAAATGAATTATTAGCATTTTTATCTACTACATCATTGAAAATATGTTCAATCTCAGAGTTGGCAAGCGATGCAAAGCTGATGTCTTCGAAACCGTACATTAATCTTAAATCATCATACTGCCCGAAATTTTCATCTACAAATCCCTGCAGCTGGGCTTTCGAGTCAAAGTTACCTGCCCAGATATTGTAAATATACTTTTTCTTTTTCGGTTTGTCTAAAATACTCTGATACACAAAGTTTTCACCAAGATAAGCCTCTCTTACCTGTGGATCGTTGGCAAGATCTTCCGGAAGCCCTTCTTTCAGGATTTTCCCTTCAAACATGATGTATGTTTTATTGGTGATGGCCAGGGTCTGCTGTACATTGTGATCCGTGATCAGGATACCGATATTTTTATCTACAAGGCTTCTTACAATTTTCTGGATATCTTCTACCGCAATCGGGTCTACTCCGGCAAAAGGTTCATCGAGAAGAATAAAGTTCGGGCTTGTGGCCAGACAGCGGGCAATTTCTGTTCTACGTCTTTCTCCCCCGGAAAGAAGGTCTCCTCTGTTTTTACGTACGTGCTGTAATGAGAACTCTTCTATCAGCTCATCACATTTAATCTGCTGCTCACGTCTTGAAAGTTTCGTAAGCTGTAAAACACCCATAATATTTTCTTCTACGGACAGTTTTCTGAAAACTGAAGCTTCCTGCGCCAGATAGCCTATTCCCTTTTGGGCACGGCGATACATAGCATCGGTAGTAATCTCCTGTTTATCGAGAAAAATTTTCCCTGAAGTAGGCTTAACCAGTCCTACGATCATGTAAAACGAAGTGGTTTTCCCTGCTCCGTTGGGACCAAGCAAACCAACAATTTCTCCCTGTTGAACCTGTACAGAAACGCCTTTTACTACTTTTTTAGGACCGTATTCTTTGATTAAGTTTTCTCCTCGTAAAATCATAGGAGCAAAGATAAAGTTTTTTTGAATTCAAATTTTAGATAATGAAATGTACCTGTAGTTTTTTAAGCGGCAGACTTATTTTTGTAATTTTTTATAGAGGAAGCCGATAAAGTTCTTGACTCCGTTCAGCACATAAAAGCTACAGAAAGTAATTATTTAAGCTGTTATTCTGTAACTCTTAAGGGTTTTTTCCGACGTATTCAGAAATCAGTTTATTCATCACAAATAAATTAGCAATGGAAAATTACGGTTATACAAAAACAGAAGGTACCCAGAATCAAAACCAGCAGAATAATGTTCCTTACCGTTCGGAAAAGAAAATTCCGGCAGCAATATTAGGAATTCTTGTAGGCTGGCTGGCTTTAAATAAATTCTATCTCGGCTATACGAAAGAAGGTGTAATCCAGCTTGTCCTTAATATTGTCACTTTAGGAGCAGCTTCTATCATTCCTTTTATTGAAGGGATCTTATACCTGTTCATGAGTGATAAACAATTTGATGATACTTATGTTTACGGAAGAAAAGGCTGGTTGTAAGAATTATTTTATTTCCATAATTTTATACCACCAAAACAAGAATTAAAATAATATGGAAAATAATCAAGACCTGACAGATCTTCTTGCTCTGGATCTGGGCATCAATATTGTTGACAGAAGGCCTTATGCCAAGGAAGTTTTCAAATGGCAGGATATGGACCTTCTTCCGCATTCCTCAGCAGACACACTGCTTTGTGAGATTTTTGAATGGAACGGAAGAAACTGGAGAACAACCGGAAACAATCTTATCGGATATCTGTTTTCAGGCGATGTTCTTAATACAGTAAAGGAGCAGCTGATCAATACTCCTAAACATCCTGCATTGATCCCGGATTTTGAATTCACAAAAGAGAGCATGGTTGAATACGGCCTATCCCTACCTTCTTTGTTCAATATTGGCGTGAACGGAAATATTAAAAACGCTAAAAGTTTCTCAGTGAGGGTAAACGGGGTAACCAAATCCAGGGTGACCAACATTGATTCTCCCGGAATTGAAATTCTTAAAAATTATTCTCTGTTCACACAAAGTAAATCTAAGACCTACAGAAAGAATATTAAGTTCAATTATCTGAGCACTTCCCTCTTTTATGCTGAAAGTGTAGAGATTTTTCTTGAAAAAGAATCGGGAGTTGGATTAGATGTGAGTTTTCAGACTCAGAATGTGGAAGTGGATGCTAAAATAGATACGGATACCAAGAAACATTTTGTTTTAAAATACTCTGGAAATCAGGCTCCTTTTGCCGCAAAATTCACTAAAGGAAAAGATTTCAATATCATGTGATAAATTTTTACTATTTTAGTTTCACTAACCTATAAAATATTTCTCATGAAAAAGTTAACGAAAAAAGAATTGAAAAACATCAATGGCGGAAATATCAGATTTCCTGATGCAAACGGTAATTGTCCTGCAGGATGGTACCTTTGCCCAACCAATGTCTGTGTCAATGACAACGGCGGAGAAAATCCGATAACGCCTTCAAGTCCTTATTACACAGCTTGTTTCGGATAAAAAATAAAACACCTCAGATTAGACTGAGGTGTTTTATTTTATAACAATTTTCTATTTGTTTAGAATCATTGCTGCTTCTTTCGCAAAATACGTAAAGATCATATCTGCACCGGCTCTCTTGAAGCATGTAAGACTTTCAATGATTGTTTTATCATTATCCAGCCATCCGTTCTGTACTGCTGCTTTTACCATGGCATACTCTCCACTCACGTTATAAACCGCTATCGGAAGATCAATAGCTTCCCGAACTTTAGCAACGATATCCAGGTAAGGAAGCCCCGGTTTTATCATAATGATATCCGCTCCTTCATGAATATCTTTAAATACTTCGTTCAAAGCTTCACGGGAATTGTGAAAATCCATCTGGTAGGTCTTTTTATCTTTCGGAATGTCCGTATTATCTTTCGGTGCACTGTCCAGAGCACTTCTGAAAGGTCCGTAGAAAGAGCTTGCATATTTTGCAGAATAGCTCAGAATTCCTACATCGGCAAATCCGCTTTCCTCTAAAGCTTCACGAATTGCCAGTACTCTTCCATCCATCATATCACTTGGCGCTACAATATCAGCTCCTGCTTCAGCATGGGATACAGACATTCTTGCCAGTGCATCATTGGTAGCATCATTTACGATCTTTCCGTTTTCAATAATCCCGTCATGACCGTAGATCGAATAAGGATCTAAAGCTACGTCAGGCATCACGATCATTTCCGGAACTGCATCTTTGATTGCTTTGATCGTCTGCTGCATCAGTCCGTCTTTGTTCCAGGCTTCTTTTCCTGTATTGTCTTTCAAATGTTCTGACACCTTCATGTACAGATTGACAGATTTTACACCCAAAGAAAATAAGTCTTTACATTCCTTCACCGTTAAATCTATACTCCTCCTGAAAATCCCCGGCATCGACGGTATCGCTTCCTGCTGGTTTTCGCCCTCCATTACGAAGATTGGCATTACAAAATCATCAGTTGTAAGAATGTTTTCTCTTACTAAACTTCTGATAGATTCATTAACTCTAAGTCTTCTATTTCTTGAATGTATCATTTTGGAATACTTTTTGAATAAGTTTCTACAAATTTACTACAACTTATATAAAAAACTATTGTATAGAATTGTAGAATTGTTTATTTTTGTTTTAATACATTCGAGAAATTATAATTTGATGAAAAAACTTTTACTTTTATTTCTATTTACAGGCGCTTTCGTTGGGTTTTCCAACAATATGCAGGCACAGCTGAGAGAGCCGGGTTCCATTACACAGAAATCTGATGACGGTGTATTGGTAGCTTACCCAAATCCTGCAAAGGATTTCCTTTTGATTAAGGCCAAAGACTCTGCATTAAAAATCAAGAGTGTTACGTTTTATTCAATTTTAGGAACACAGGTAGCTAACTATTCTGTCAACATGAATTCCGGAGAAATCAATATTGAAAAGCTGAAACCCGGGAAATATCTGATTCGCTATATTTTAAGCGATAATACCCAAAAGGTTACTCAAATCGTAAAACAATAAAATTAAATCCTGATAATCATCAGGATTTTTTCTTTTGCGTCAGTTCTGCCTTAATATTTCCGTAACTTTAAGGACTTTTTATACTCATTGTTAAAAACAATTTAATGCTTAAAGCTGAACATATCAGAAAGACTTATAGCGCCGGGAAGAAAGTAGCATTGGATGATTTCAGCATCCATGTACCACAAGGCAGTATTTATGGTCTTCTAGGTCCGAACGGAGCCGGAAAAACTTCCTTCATCCGTATTATCAACCAAATTACCCAAGCGGATTCCGGAGAGGTATTCATTAATGGAAACAGGCTTAATCCCACCCACATCAGAGACATCGGTTATATGCCTGAAGAAAGAGGTTTATATAAGAACATGAGTGTGGGCGATCAGATCCTGTATTTCGGGGAGCTGAAAGGAATGAGCAAAAGTGATGCGCTGAACGAAGCCAAGAAATGGTTTGAAAAACTGAACATCGACCAATGGTGGAAAAAGAAACTTTCGGAACTTTCGAAAGGAATGGCACAGAAGATTCAGTTTGTGGTAACCGTTCTTCACCGTCCGCATCTTCTGATTCTTGATGAGCCCTTTTCAGGTTTCGATCCGGTAAATGCCAATTTAATTAAGGATCAGATCATTGATCTCAAAAATAACGGAACAACGATTATCCTTTCTACGCACAGAATGGAAAGCGTTGAGGAAATGTGTGACTATGTGGCACTGATCAACAATTCTAAAAAAATTATTGACGGAAGGGTCTTTGATGTAAGGGAAAAATTTAAGAAGAATATTTTCGGAGTTACTCTTTCCGAAGTGGATGAAACCAAGTTTGAGAATTTTAAAAACAGCTATGATATTTTTAATTTCTCTAATGAAAATAACCTGGTCTCTTTTGACCTGAAAAATGAAAGCGGGCAAAATGATATCCTTCTGGACCTTGTAAACGTTGGAAAAGTGAGATCATTTGACGAAAGAATTCCGAGCATGAATGAAGTGTTTATTAATGCCGTAAGTAACCATTCTTAATTTTTATGAATAATATTTTTTTAATTACAAAAAGGGAATTTCTTACGCAGGTTAAGAAAAAATCCTTCATTATATTAACATTGCTGGCTCCTCTTTTACTGATTGGTTTTGGAGCAGTCATTGGATTAATGTTTAAAGCCAATGAGTCCCACAGCATTATTGAGGTTGTTGATAAAAGTGGGCTTTTTAAAGATCAGCTGAAATCTAATGACAAACTGAATTATGTGTTTGTTTCTGCAGCAGATGAAAAAGCGAAGATCAATAATCTGAAAGACAATGAATCGCTGGATGGCATACTGATACTGCCTGACCTGAAAGATCATGACTATACCGGACTTGAAAACGGCACAAGACTTATCGTGAATGCCAAAATGGGCTTTGATACGAAGCAGAAAATCGTTTCTGATATTACGGATGTAATTAAAAAAGAAAAAATCAAGCAGCTCGGTATTGAAGAAACTCAGCTGAACAGCCTTGATAAAGGCTTTACTTTAAAAACCATTAATGTTTCCAATAACAATAAGGAAGATTCCGATCTTGCTTTTGGGGTAAAAAGCGGTTTAAGCATCCTTTTGATGTATGTAACTTTTATGTTTATTATTATTTATGGGGTAAGGGTTATGAGAAGCGTTCTTGAGGAGAAAAACAACCGTGTGGTGGAAATCATTATCTCATCTGTCAAGCCTTTTGAACTGATGATGGGTAAGATATTAGGGGTAACTTTGGTCGCTTTGACGCAGTTTCTGATCTGGATTTCTATGTCTGTTATAGGTGCATTGGTTTTAAATACCGGATTTTCTTCCTTCCAAAAGAACATTCCGGGAGGTAATGAGACGATTGCCAGCAAGCTGGATATTGCCCAGATTGCAACACAGGTTTCACACAGTTTACTGGAACTGAATTTCCCGCTGATCATTTTTGTATTCATCGTATTTTTCCTTTTGGGGTATATTTTCTACAGTTCAATCTATGCAGCCATTGGTTCTGCAGTAGATAATGAAACAGAGACGCAGCAGTTCACCTTATTTGCTATTTTACCGCTTACGCTGGGAATGTACGGAAGTTTTTCCCTGATGAATAATCCTGACGGTCCGTTGGGCTTCTGGCTGTCTATTATACCATTTACTTCACCCGTTGCCATGATTGCGAGGATACCTTTCGGCGTTCCGGCATGGCAGATTGCTCTTTCTATTGTATTATTGCTTGGCACTACCATTCTCATGATATTCCTGGCCGGAAAGATCTACCGTGTAGGGATTTTGATGTATGGAAACAAAGCTACTTTAAAAGAGATATGGAAATGGATAAGAGGATAGTGAATTAAAGGATGGAAGCCAAAAAAGGGAGGATGGAAATACTGAATGGACTCAGTTGTTCCTTATAACTTCTCTCTTCCAACTTCCAACTCATAACATTATATAAAACAAAAATCCCGGAAATTAAAATTTCCGGGATTTTTTATCGTTGAATAAACTCGTTATCCTATTTGAAAATATAACTTAAGCTAAGGCTGATCACCTGCTCAGACTTTTTCTTATCAGTCCCTCCTTTTTCTTTTGCAAGATCAGGATAAGTATCTGAAAGACCAAGGTCGTATTTAAGAGCTAATTCCAGCTGTCTTTTATAGCTATAGCCAACTCCTAATCCTAAAGCAAAGTTAAAGCTTGACGCTTTTCCACTTACTGACGGATATAAAGGATCGGTAACATCCGGATCATAATATGGTCTGCTTACAGGAGCGTTTTTAACATTCTGACTCATCAGAAAATTAAATCTTGGCCCTATCATTCCAAAGAATTCTGATTCTGCTTCAGAAAAATATCCTTTAAAATAAACAGGTACGCTCAGATAATTGTTACCATATACAGCATCATAACCATCTTTTCCTTTAGCATCTTTATCTTTTCCGGTTTCTCCAGCACCGTAATACACGACTTCGGGCTGTATAAAGAACTGGTTGGCCTTCCCAACCGGGATAAGAGCTAAAGCTCCACCCTGGAATGCGAATCTTGGGCCAGAAGGGTTATGGGCATTTCTTACTCTGGAGTAATTACCTCCTGCCGTGACACCGAATCTTGTATTTGCAAAGTCGATTTGGGCAAACGACAGAGTTGAAAGGGCCAATGCTGAGGTTAATAAAAGTTTTTTCATATGTTTTGTTTTGTTGTATGTCTTATCCTAGAACTTTAGCAACGGTAACACCGATATCTGCAGGAGAGTCTACAACGTTGATCCCGTTTTCTCTCATAATCTGCATTTTTGCCTGAGCCGTATCTTCATCACCACCTACGATAGCACCAGCGTGTCCCATAGTTCTTCCTTTAGGAGCAGTTTGTCCGGCAATAAATCCTACAACCGGCTTAGTAGATCCGCTTGCTTTGTACCATCTTGCAGCTTCAGCTTCTAGTCCACCACCGATTTCACCGATCATTACTACCGCTTCAGTTTCAGGGTCGTTGATGAATAATTCCAAAGCTTCTCTTGTCGTAGTTCCAATGATTGGGTCACCACCGATACCGATTGCTGTAGAAACACCGTAACCAGCTTTTACAACCTGATCAGCAGCTTCGTAAGTAAGAGTACCAGATTTTGAAACGATACCTACTTTACCTTTTTTGAAAACGAATCCTGGCATGATACCAATTTTAGCTTCTTCAGAAGTAATGATTCCCGGACAGTTTGGACCGATTAATCTGCAGTCTCTGTCAGCGATGTAAGATTTCACTTTCACCATATCCGCTACAGGAATACCTTCAGTAATACATACGATAACTTTGATACCTGCCTCAGCAGCCTCCATGATCGCATCAGCAGCGAATGCAGGTGGTACGAAAATGATACTTACGTTGGCTCCAGCTTTTTCTACGGCATCAGCTACTGTATTGAATACAGGCTTCCCTAAGTGCTCAGATCCTCCTTTTCCCGGAGTAACCCCTCCTACTACGTTGGTTCCGTATTCAATCATCTGGCCCGCGTGGAAAGTACCTTCGTTCCCTGTAAATCCTTGTACAATTACTTTAGAATCTTTGTTTACTAAAATTGACATTTTATTGATGTTTTAATTTATTTAAATATTTTATTAATGCTCACAAATTTACTTATTTTTCTTTGATTTTGGACAAAACCAAGTGAATAGTTTATTTGAGATTTCTCAGCTTTACTTCTTTTTTCAGATAGCCTTTGAAATCTTCTGCAAACATACCGATATAGGTTCCTTTTTTAAGATCTTTATTAACTCCTGTTTTACCAAGAATAACAGATCCGCTTTCAATTTTATTCCCGGAAGCGACACCTACCTGTCCCCAAATTGTCACCTCATCTCCTATGACGCAGCAGCCTGCAATTCCCACCTGTGATGCAATGAGACATTTTTTTCCGATAACGGTGTCATGTCCTATCTGTATTTGGTTATCCAAAACTGAACCCTCCCCGATTACGGTAGAATCTGTAACGCCTCTGTCGATCGTACAGTTATTTCCGATCTCTACATTGTTTTCAATGATGACATTTCCTACGGAGATCAGACGGTCAAAGTTCCCGTTCAGTTTTCTGTAATAGAAAGCATCGCCTCCCAATACTGTTCCTGACTGGATAATCACGTGGTCTCCGATTTCAATTCTGTCCCCGATCACCACATTAGGAAAAATAAGGCAGTTTTTTCCGATCTTTACATTGTTTCCAATGACTGCCGAAGAGTGAATCCTGGTTCCTTCTCCTATTTCAACGTCGTGAAGTTCTTCGGTGAAATTGTATATTCTTGTAAAATGGGTATTAATCTTATTGAAGTCTCTGAAAGGATCATCAGAAACCAGAAGTGCTTTTCCTTCCGGGCATTCTACTTTTTTGTCGATCAGAATAATCGTAGCTGCAGAATTTAATGCTTTATCGTAATATTTCGGATGGTTGACAAAAACAATATCACCCGGTTTAACCATGTGGATCTCGTTGGTTCCCAGAATTTCAAAGTCTTCGGGACCAACAAATTCCGAGCCTATTAAATCGGCAATAGTTTTGAGCTTTTGTGGAGAGTGGAATCTCATAACAATTGGTTTTCTTATAAAAACAAAATTCGGACTGCTGGTGCAAACCGAATTTATGTAAATTTAATTATTATTTTACTCTTTCTAAGTAGCTGCCGTCTTCTGTACTTACTTTAATTTTGTCTCCCGGCTCGATGAATAAAGGAACCATTACTCTAGCTCCTGTTTCAACAATTGCATTCTTAAGAGCATTGGTTGCTGTATTTCCTTTCACACCCGGATCGGCTTCAACTATTTCCAGATAAACAGACTGAGGAAGTTCGGCAGAAAGCGGCGTTTCGTCAGCTTCTTTCAAAATGATCGTTACTTCTTCTCCTGCTTTCATGAACTGTGAATTTTCAATCATTTCTTTATTTAAATATAATTGAGAGAAATCATCATTATTCATGAAGTGGAATCCGTTCTCATCATCATAAAGATACTGGAACTTTCTGGTGATTACTTTTACTTCGTCAATTTTATGTCCTGCAGAGAAAGTATTATCAATCACTTTCCCGTTAGTTACTGACTTTAATTTTGTTCTTACGAAAGCAGGTCCTTTCCCCGGTTTTACGTGAAGAAATTCTATTACTTTAAAAATATCGTTACTGTACTCAATGCAAAGTCCCTTTCTGATATCGTTGCTTGTTGCCATTAATTTATGTTATCTTTTTATTTTTAGTTTTTTTAACTCAGGTAAAGCTGCCTTTTGGCTTTTAATTGCTTTCCTTGGTTGTTCCGTATCCTTTTACAATACCTCTCGGTGAGTTTTGGATAAACTGAAGGATTTCATCTCTTTCAGCAGTTGGAAGCATTTCTTTTTCAATATAAGTTACAGCCTGGGAAACATTCATTTTCATTTGAAAAATCGTTCTGTAGATCTTTTGAATCTCGAAAATTTTCTCATTAGTAAATCCTCTTCTTCTCAAACCCACTGAGTTGATTCCTGCATAAGACATAGGTTCTCTTGCAACCTTTACATAAGGCGGAATGTCTTTTCTTACCAAAGTTCCTCCGGAAATCATCACATGTTTACCGATTTTACCGAACTGATGCACTGCGCTAAGACCTCCCATTACGGTATAATCACCAATTTCTACATGCCCTGCAATACCGCAACCGTTTACAATGATAACGTGATCTCCGATAACACAATCGTGTGCAATATGGGAAGTTGCCATGATAAGGCAGTTTTTACCGATCTTAGTAAATCCAAGAGCTTTTGTACCTCTGTTTACGGTAACACATTCTCTGATTGTTGTTTCATCACCGATAATTACCTGGGTATCTTCGCCATCAAACTTCAAATCCTGAGGAATCGCAGAAATTACCGTTCCGGGAAAAATTCTGCAGTTTTTACCTATTCTTGCTCCATCCATGATGGTAACATTAGGACCAATCCAAGTTCCTTCTCCGATCTCCACGTCCCCTGCAATTGTAGTAAACGGTTCTACAATAACATTTTTGCTGATTTTTGCACGTTTATCTACGGCGGCTAATTGATGAATCATTTAATCAACTTTATTTTTTGCAACTTGAGCCATTAACTCTGCTTCTACAGCCACTGTATCTCCCACATATCCATAACCCTGCATATGTACAATTCCCCTTCTGATAGGCTCTATCAATTCAATTTTGAAAATCATAGTATCTCCGGGAACTACTTTTCTTTTGAATTTTACTTTATCTATTTTAATAAAATAAGTGGAGTAATTTTCAGGATCCGGAACGCTGGCTAATACAAGAATACCTCCTGTCTGCGCCAAAGCTTCCACCTGGAGAACTCCAGGCATTACAGGCTCTTTAGGGAAATGTCCTACAAAGAAAGGCTCATTCATGGTAACATTTTTCAGTCCTACCACGTGAGAATCTGAAAGTTCAAGGATTTTATCGATCAATAAGAACGGTGGTCTGTGCGGCATAAGACGCATGATTCCGTTGATATCAAAAACCGGCTCTTTGGTTAAATCAAAATCCGGAACGTTTTTTTTCTTTTGCAATTTCCACTGGCGGTTCAGTTTTTTTGCAAATTGAGTGTTCACATAGTGTCCAGGCTTATTTGCAATTACTTTACCTTTTATTTTTACTCCTGCCAATGCCAGATCACCAATTACATCGAGTAATTTGTGTCTTGCGGCTTCATTAGGATAGTTCAACGTAAGATTATCAAGAATACCATTCGGTCTGATAGAAACATTATCTTTTCCGAAGGCTTTTTTCAATTTTTCTGTAGTGTCAGGCGTAAGATCCTTATCCACATACACGATAGCGTTTGAGATGTCTCCCCCTCTGATCAATCCATGATCCAAAAGCATTTCCAATTCATGCAAGAAGCTGAATGTTCTGGCAGAAGAAATCTCGTCTTTAAATTCTGAAATATTTTTAAGAGTGGCATTTTGAGTACCCAAAACTTTGGTTCCAAAATCTACCATGGTAGTCACTTCGTAGGTATCTGAAGGAATAATAGTGATTTCAGATCCTGAGGCAGGGTCTGCATAGCTCAGAACTTCTTTGATGACCAGGTATTCTCTGGCAATATTCTGCTCTGCTATTCCTACACTTTCGATAGCTTCAACAAAGAATTTTGAAGATCCATCTAAAATTGGCGGCTCGGAGGCATCCATTTCAAGAATGGCATTATCAATATCACATCCCACCAGCGCAGCCAAAAGGTGCTCACAGGTAGTAATTTTTACACCTAATTTCTCTAATGTTGTTCCTCTTTCCGTTGCTACTACATAATTAACGTCAGCTTCTACCTGAGGGTGTCCCTCTAAATCTGTTCTTACGAACACAAAACCGGTATTTTCTTTAGCAGGTTTAATGGTAAGTTTTACTTCTTTACCTGTATGAAGGCCAATTCCAGAAAGTGTTACTTCTTCCTGGAGTGTTTTTTGCATATCACTCATTAGTTTTATCTTTTGAGATATCCTCAAGATTATTTATTCTCTTTACAATTTCAGTAAAATTTCTGAAATGGACATAATTTCTAAGATAGTCATTGTAGCTTATCGCCGGGGAGCCATACAATGTTTCTTTATCATTAACACTGGAATTCACACCGCTCTGAGCCTGAATTTTCACCTGATTCCCAATTTTGATATGCCCAACCACTCCTACCTGTCCACCGATCTGGTTCCAGTCTCCAATTGTAGTAGACCCTGCAATTCCGGCCTGTGCCGCAATCACGTTGTTCTGCCCGATCTTCACATTATGGGCAATCTGAATCAGATTATCGATCTTCGTTCCTTTTCCTATAATGGTTGAACCAATGGTTGCTCTGTCGATACTGCAGTTAGAACCGATTTCTACATCGTCTTCTATAATCACGTTTCCTAGCTGAGGAATTTTTTTGAATCCGTCAGCAGTAGGCTGAAAGCCGAATCCGTCACCACCTACAACCGTATTGGAATGGATCACACAATTGTCTCCGATAATGCAGTAGTCATAAATTCTGGCTCCGCTGTCGATTTTACAGTTTTTACCAATCTTAACTCCTTTACCGATATAGACCTGAGGATAAATCTGTGAACCTTCTCCAATCTTAGCTTTCTCCGAAACATAGGTAAATGCTCCGATATAGGCCTTTTCTCCGATCACTGCAGTCTCATGAATAGAAGAACCGGTTTCGATTCCCTCTTTTCTTCCCTGCATTTCCTGGTACAGATTCATTAAAACCTGAAAAGAAAGGTATGCATCCTTTACAACAATTAAGGTAGGATTATAATTAACTTTATCTATAAGTTTTTCCGAAACAATAATAACGGAGCATTTTGAGGTATTTAAAAAGTGTGAAAATCGATCCTGTGCTATAAAAGAAAGATGTCCTGATTCACCATTCTCAATTGGTGAAACCCCTGTAATAACCGTACTTTCGTCGCCTATTATTTGTCCGTCAATAAAACTTGCAATTTGCGAAGCTGTAAATTCCATATTCTGCAAAGATAAGAAATTCTGTAATTCGCAAACATTTTTTGATTTTCGGAACGTGAATTTTAAGATTATTTAAGATATTATGTGGGAAATATCTCTTGGAAAGGTAAGAATATACCGGGCTGTCTTGTGTACCATAAGCCCGGACAATAACTGGTCCTGCGACTCTTCCAACCTGATCTTTTTACCGTTTTTCTGGAGTAAATAAATCGGCTGCTTTTTAGTGTCATAAGGCAGTAATTTTCTTTTAATCCCGTGTACAAGCTCTTTTCCATTATTGATTCCAAAAAATTCATTGGTATTTTTTATTTTTTCCTCAATAAATTTCCGCTTGAAAGGATGTGTTGAGATAACCGTTTTCGGAAGGTTTCTCTGGATCACGCATCTGCACCAATAGGAAAGAATAAAGTCTTCCGAATCCTGCCAGGATTTCATCGCATGAATTATATCATTGTCATCAAGTTGCGTAAATCTATAAATATCTTCATCGGTAGCGGAACTTTTCCCACGGTTCAGAAAATATTTCAGGTTTTCCCCTGCAGGCAGATCCATTCCTTCGGAAATCAGATATTTTGCTCTTTCCAGGATTTTGACCAGAAGAAATTCTGCCAATGCTGAAGTTTTATGATAATATACCTGCCAGTACATAAACATCCTGGCTGTCAGGAAGTTTTCAATGGAGTAAACTCCTTTGGCATCAATTACCAATTCGCCCTCACTGCAGACATTCATCATGGAAATGATTCTTTGGGTATTGATATTCCCTTCTGAAACACCAGTGAAAAAGCTGTCCCTGTTCAGATAATCAAGCCTGTCCACGTCAAGCTGGGAAGAAATAAGCTGGTTAAAAAACTTTCTGTGATATTTACCCTGAAACATTTCAATAGCTACAGAAAGCTGTCCTCCAAATTCCTCATTCAGCTTATTCATTAACAGGAGCGAAAGTTTTTCGTGATGCCAGTCATCCATCAGCATATTTTCCAAGGCATGAGAGAAGGGTCCGTGTCCGATATCATGCATCAGGATGGCAAGCATGGCTCCTTTTTCTTCCTCCTCGGTAATCTTAACCCCTTTCTGACGCAGGGTTTCCAATGCTGTAAACATCAGATGCATCGCTCCCAAAGCGTGATGGAATCTTGTATGCGTAGCTCCCGGAAAGATAAGATTGAGAAGCCCGGTCTGGCCGATTCTTCGCAGTCTCTGGAAATAAGGATGCTCTATAACATCAAATAAAATTTCGTGTGGGATTCTGATGAAACCATGAACGGGGTCGTTGATGATCTTTAGCTTATTCTGCATTGAAACTTTGGTATTAGTAAACAAAGTTAGGGATTTTAAATTTTAAGCATGATTAAATTGCCATTAAAGAATTCACATCCTCCTAAAATGCACTTTACCCTTTCTATTAATTTTATACAGATGTTTTGCCATATTATGTTTTAAAAATATATCTTTGATTGCATTAATAACCATTCTATTTGATGAGAAAAATTTCTCTTTTCATTTTACTTTTTTCCAGTTTATACTTTTCCGCACAGGCTTTGTCTGAAACCCAAAAGCTGGAATCGCTCTGTAAGGTCTGGGGATTTTTGAAATATTACCATCCTCATGTTTCAAAAGGAGATTTTGATTGGGACAAACAGCTTTTTGAGAAAATGGATGGACTTAATACTATCCGTGATAAAGACGAGTTGAACGAATTTTATTCTGAATGGATCAACAGCCTTGGAAAAGTTGATGAATGTAAAAAATGCTCAAAAGAAGACAAAGAAAAAGTTTATTTTCTGAGAAATTTTGATTTGAACTGGATTAGAAATCAAAAGATTTTCAATGAAAAAGTAACCCAACAGCTTCTTTTTATCCAAAATAACAGAAATTCAGGCAGCAGTCATTATTTCGGAAAAGGAGGAAAAAAGGTTTATTTTAAAAATGAAAATTCATACGGATCAAAGTTTACCTCCAAAAAGATCAGTCTTTTAGAACTTTTCAGATACTGGAATCTTGTAGAATATTTTTTTCCCTACAAGTATCAGACGGATCAGAACTGGAATGATGTTTTAGCGGAAATGATCCCAAAGTTCCTCCATATCAATAATAATGAAAGCTATCACTTGGCTCTTGCGGAATTGGTGGCAAAAATTGATGATTCCCATGCTTTTCTGTACTCGCCGATCATTGCTTCCAGTCAATATGGAAAAAGGAAGGTTCCTGTGGAATATATTTATGCGGAAGGAAAACTAGTCGTAACCAACATCATCAAAAATAAATCTGATGAAGAAATACCTTTAAAAGCGGGCGATGTGATTTATGATGTTAACGGCAGGACGATTCCTCAGATGGTAAACAGCTTTGGAAAATATGTTCCGGCATCCAATTCCTGGGGAAAAGCCGCAAAAGTGAAACATCTTTTTCTTTTCAGCAATAATGATTCTGTTACCTTAAGAATAGAACGTGGTGGACAAAATCTAGCTGTCACAGCCAAAACTTATCTTATTAAGGATATTATTCGTGAAAAGCCACCTGTTCAACAGAAATGGAAATTTCTTGATGCAGACAAAAAGACAGGATATGTGAATATGGGTATTATTGAAAAAAGTGATCTGGATGATATGTTTAGAGATTTGAAATCTACAACATCAATTATTTTTGATCTCAGAAATTATCCTAAACAGACTATTTTCCCTTTAAGCAGGATGATTCTTCCGGAAAAATCAATTTATTATCAATTTAATTTCCCGGAGACGGATTATTTGAGTAAATTTTATAGCGCAAAAAACAGCATCGGCAGAAAGAATCCGGATTATTACAAAGGGAACGTTGTAGTTTTAGTTGATGAAAATACACAAAGCCAGGCAGAAACGACTACTATGATGCTTAAACAGCATCCAAAAGCTAAGGTAATTGGGAGTAATACTTCAGGAGCCAATGGTGATGTAATCAGATTTAAAATAGCGGATCTGGATACGTGCTTTACAGGACTTGGAGCTTATTATCCTGACGGAAGGGAAACACAACGGATAGGAATACTTCCTGACATTATCATAAAGCCCACTGTAATAGGGATAAAAGAAGGAAAAGATGAAGTTCTGGAAAGAGCTTTAAAATATATAAAGACCGGTTTTTAAATGAATTGAATATCAGTAATAATGAGCAGGATTTTCATTTAACTAATATTTAACTTTTGTTGTCTCTAATTTGTGAGAATTTAAAAGGAATTGGTCAACATTTTGATGCAATAACCATGTAAAAAAATAAATTATGTCGGAAAAGATATTATGGATAGATGATGAAATAGATTTACTCAAACCCCATATCGTATTTTTAGAAAAAAAAGGTTACCAGGTAACCCCTGTTAACAACGTGAATGAAGCTCTGGAACTTATGGATTCGGAGAAATTCGCATTAACACTTATTGATGAAAATATGCCCGGCATTTCGGGATTGGAAGCCATTCCCATGATCAAGGAAAAAGATAATTCCTTAAAGATTGTGATGGTGACAAAAAGTGAGGAGGAACATATTATGGAAGAAGCGATTGGATCTCAGATTGCTGATTACATTCTAAAGCCGGTAAACCCTAACCAGATTTTATTATCGTTAAAAAAGAATCTTCAGGAGGATAATCTTGTAGAGCAGAAAACAATTCTTCAGTACCAGCAGGAATTCAGAAGCCTGTCTATGGAACTTTCTTATATCAGAACCTATCAGGAATGGGCAGAATATTATAAGAAAATCCTGAGCTGGGAGATTAAATTTGATAAGGTAGCGGATAATGAATTTTCGGATCTTCTGCAATCACAGAAAGAGGAAGCGAATATCCAGTTTGCCAAATTCATTGAAAAAAATTACGAAAACTGGCTTACAGATTCTGACAAGCCCTTAATGAGCCATACGCTTTTCAAGGAAAAAGTAAAGCCTGAGGTAGAGAAAGAAAAAGTTCTTCTTCTTATGGTGGATAATCTCCGCTTTGACCAGTGGAAAGTTATTGAGCCGTTATTCACAAAATACTACAATAAAATTTCGGAAGATTACTATTACAGTATCCTTCCTACTGCTACACAGTATGCAAGAAATTCTTTCTTTGCAGGACTGATGCCGTCTGAAATTGAGAAGCGATTTCCTGATAAATGGTTCAATGATAATGAAGAGGGAAATAAAAATGAGTTTGAACGCGATTTCCTTGAAGATCAAATGAAAAGAATTGGTTTGGGATCCAAATCTATGAAGTATCTCAAAGTACTGAATGCAGATTTTGAACGTAAGATTTATGATGATTTCAACCAGCATAAAAGCAATGATCTTCTGGTCATTGTTTACAACTTTATTGATATCCTTTCTCATGCCAAAACAGATAATCATATTGTAGATCAGCTGATCCGTGATGATAAAACGTTCAGATCTCTTACCTTTAACTGGTTTGAAAATTCATCATTACTGAAAATCATTAAAGCAGCAGCAGAAAGCGGTTATAAACTTGTAATTACCACAGATCACGGAACGGTATATGTTAAAAAGCCCAGCAAAGTAGTAGGTGACCGGGAAACATCAACGAATATCCGTTATAAAACAGGAAAGAGCTTAACCTATGACGACAGTGATGTATGGGCTGTTACCAACCCTGAAAAACTGTTTCTGCCAAAAGGAAATTTAAGCTCAAAATATATTTTTGCAAAGAATAATATTTTCCTGGCTTATCCAAAAAATTACAATCACTTTGTGAATTACTATAAAGAGACTTACCAACATGGAGGAATTTCACTGGAAGAGTGTATTATTCCTATCAGTATTTTAGAACCCAAGTAGTTTTTTTCATAGTTTATTTAAATTTTGGGTTTAAGGCGGCAAAAATCGAATGATTTTTGCCGCTTCTTTTTTTGTTCCTCTCTTTTAATAATCTTCAAGAGTTCTTATCTTAGCCAAAAACAATGTTTATTATTTTCTGATCTATACACTTCCTTGGGAAATGTGAGCGTTTCATTCCGGCACACAATGGTTTCTCGAAAAGCATTCCGGTTTCAAAACTTTCACTGCTTCCGGAAGGAAAGAACCGAAAACGGGAGAAATTATTTTTGCCAATGCAGGTTCAAAGAATGAAATTGGAAAGATCATCAAAAGAGATCCTTTTTAAATTCATCAGGTTACAGATTATGATATCATTGAATTTATTCCATCAAAATATAAGGAACACTTTAAATTTTATAAAAACTCATGAGGTTAATCACATATAATGTTAACGGAATCAGGGCTGCCTTTACAAAAGACTTTTTGGGCTGGCTGAAGACTGCTGACCCGGATATTGCCTGTATCCAGGAAAGTAAGGCAGGAAACGACCAGATAGATATTGAAAGCCTCGAAAAAATAGGCTATCACAGTTATTGGCATTCTGCAGTAAGAAAAGGCTACAGCGGCGTCGGAATTGCCTCAAAAATCAAGCCCAATCATATTGAATACGGATGCGGTATCGAAAGCTATGATAATGAAGGCAGGATCATCCGTGCAGATTTTGACGGATACTCTGTAATTTCAGTCTACGTTCCTTCTGCGAGTAATATTGAAAGGCTGGATTTCAAAATGCAGTTCTGCCATGATTTCCTGGCTTATATAAAGGAGTTAAGAAAAACGATTCCTAACCTTATTATTTCGGGTGATTTCAATATATGCCATCAGGCTATTGATATTCATGATCCGGTCCGTTTAAAGAATGTTTCCGGCTTCCTGCCAATGGAAAGGGAATGGATGACCAGTTTTATTGAAGAATGTGAACTGATTGACAGTTTCCGGTTTTTTAATAATGAACCTGACAATTATACATGGTGGAGCTACAGGCAGAACTCGAGGGCCAAGAACAAAGGGTGGAGACTGGATTATAATTTCGCAACCTATACTTTGAAAGATAAGCTCTCACGGGCGGTAATTCTGAAAGAGGCTGTCCATTCCGATCATTGCCCGGCTTTATTGGAATTAAATATTTAGCATAACAAAAAGCCAGCTGTACTAGCTGGCTTTTATAAATTTAAATCATAAATTTAGTCGACAATTTCATATTCAACCGGAATGGTACCACGACTGATATCCCCGATTTCATCGAACGCAGCTTTAGAAATATCTAATGCTCTTGATGCATGGAAAGGCCCTCTATCATTGATCTTCACTATCACCTGCTTTCCATTGTTCAGATTGGTAACTTTAATATTAGTTCCAAACGGAAGCGTTCTGTTTGCAGCGGTAAACTTTGAATTACTAAAGATCTCTCCGCTTGCTGTTTTTCTACCATTAAACTTATCGTGGTAGTACGATGCATAACTTGTTTTCTTCGCATCTAATGTGTTACCTGTAAAAGAATAAACACCTAGGGTTGAAATCATCATTATGATTACGAGAATGAATCTTTTCATCATCTTGAATTTTATTGGTTTTGACGGAGCAAAAGTATAAGGAATGTTGTAAAGTCCCTACTCCATATGTTAAAAACCGTTAACATAATCTTAATTACATGTTAACAAGACCTGTAAGTGCCTATTGACAGGGGTTTTAAGTACCACTGTTAAAAAACGTTAAAAAAACAAGTTAAAAGTTAACATAATTAACTTATTACCAAAAAAAACTAAAACACAAATTAAATAAGTAGTTAATAATCAATTATTTACATATTTGTGAAAAAATTTAAATAATGACCACAGCTATTTATCAAAACCAAAAATCTTATGATATTAAATGAATAGAACTGTTTATTAGAAGTCAATAGGAGCATAAATGTATATCACTCTATACTTATTTTAACAATGGTTTTAACAGTAGAATGAAAACTAACTTCGAATTCCAATAATTTAAAATAGTACTAGATCCTTGCATTCTTATTATTATATCCAAATGAAGTACCAAATGAGTTTTGAATACTAAAGATTTCCCGTTATACTTATTCACCCTTATAAACAAAAAAACCAATGATTGCTCATTGGTTTAAGTATATAATAAGTTATTATTTTACTTTAAATATTCTATTACATAGTCATATGTTCCAGAAGGGTAAACCACTGACATACTTGGCGAACCTGTAATTGCATTTCCTGCAGTAGTTGCAATGGTATAAGAATACAAGCTTCTGTCATAAACAGTGTTTGTACCTGCTCTATAAATGGTGATACCATATAAAGCAGTCATCCCTGACGGAGATGGGATATTTACAGCTGTTGAAGAACCCGTTGCAGTAAATGTTCCTTTAATAGCATATACCTGAGAGTTATTTACTAATGTATTTGTAGCTGTTTCAGCAGTGGTTACATCGAATTTAGCATTCCCTCCTCCAATTGGTAACCATCTACCTCCGGTAACATCAGTACTTTTATTAGGGTTATCAAAGTAATAGAAACCACGGCTTACTGGTGTAGAAACAACACCATCATTTGTAAGCGTGTTACCAACACCAATATTAAAAACTATCATGCCATCATAAGCAGAAGGGAAATTAATACCATCTAAACTAGCTACCTTAAATGTAAAAGCTGTTAGATCTGTTGTAGGAAACAATAGACCTTTACCGTCATTTACTGCAGCATTGTTATTTGTTGAAGCATCTAAGAAGATGTTTTCATTAGGGAAAGTGTTTGCAATCGCACCGTTAGATAAAGCCTGTGCACTTGCCAATGTACCTAGTGATACAAACAGTGCTAATATGATTTTTTTCATCTGTCTAAAATTTAATGATTGTTATTATCTACCTGAAAGAATACCCCAGTTATTTACACCAGCATTACTCACTACAATAAAGCAGAAAGATCCACCTGAAGTTATCGTTGATGGTATATTATTCATTCCTCTAGTGATACCTGGAACCGCTGCCGGATCCCAACCCACGTTACCTGGGCCATTCGCAGATACACATCTTACTGAGTGTAATGGCAGTGACGTGGCTGCAGGCAATAATAACTGGCTAGTTGATCCCATAGCAGTAGTAACGACAGAATAATCATCCGCTGCCCATGTAATAGGAGCATTTACAGAGTGAAGTCTACCTTTCTGAATCTGGAAGTTTGGAGGTGTTGAACCACCACCACCTACAGCAACCCAAACAGAATTTGGAGCATCATAGTAATAGAAGCCAGTTCCAATTACATTTATTGTCTTACCAGCTGCAGTACCATCTAAAGTGGTGACAAAGGTAAGGGCTCCATTTTGAGCAGCTACATAAGCCGCATCTTTAGCTGCTAATTCAGCTCTTGACATACGAGGGACTAGTAAGGCATCAGGTCTGGCATTATCAGTAGTATTGGCTACTACATCTAATGTTGCGGCTGGTGTGGTTGTGTTAATACCTACACGCCCCGTTGTCTGAGCCTTGGAAACGGCCGAAAGGCCAACGAGCATTGTCGCTGTTAATAAAAATTTTTTCATAAGTTTTTAAAGATTTTAAATTACATTATTTCCATCAATTTTTGCAAATCGTAAATGCATCCCAACTTGTGCTAACCATTAAGATTAACTATATTTTCAGCTTTATTGGAGAGGCAACTCATTGAAGCATTTGATTTTAAAACATTGCTTATTGCGCAAATTTAAGATATAATTTTCAAATTTATTCATTTTATATAAAAAAAATAAAAAGGTTTAATTAAGTAAAACCACAACTATTTGAAAATCAAACACATCATCAAATCAATATTTATTTTAATCGTGTTAAATTTTATTAATATTTTCAATTATGTGCGAAAACCATACAATTATTATAATTACAATAGAAACAGTTTGTTAGACCAATTCTCCATACAGGTCAAATTCTTCTGCGGAAGTAATTTTCACTTCAGCAAATTCCCCTATAGAAATGTAAGTTTCATCAGCTGAAACTAAAACTGTATTATCTACATCAGGTGAATCAAATTCTGTTCTGCCGATAAAATAATTACCTTCCTTTCTGTCAAATATACATCTGAATGTTTTTCCAATCTTTTCCTGGTTTTTCTCCCAAGAAATCTGCGATTGAAGTTCCATAATCTCTTCCACTCTTGCTTCTTTTATTTCCTGTGGAATATTATCCTCCAATACATAAGCTCCTGTATTTTCTTCATGGGAGTAGGTAAAACACCCCAGCCTGTCAAATTTCTGCTCTCTTACCCAATCTTTCAGCTCCTGAAATCTTTCTTCAGTTTCTCCCGGATAACCTACAATCAAGGTAGTTCTAACAGCCATATCCGGAACTTTTTCTCTGAATTTAGCCAGTAAAGCATTGGTTTTTTCATGGGTAGTTCCGCGTTTCATTGATTTCAACAGATCAGAATTAATATGCTGAAGAGGAATATCAATATAATTGCAGACTTTAGGTTCTTCACGGATGATATCAAGAACATCTTCTGGAAAACCACTCGGAAAAGCATAGTGAAGACGGATCCATTCGATCCCTTCAACTTTTACCAGTTCTTTTAAAAGTTCTCCAAGCGCCCGTTTTTTATAAAGGTCAAGACCATAATAAGTAAGATCCTGAGCGATAAGAATAATCTCTTTTGTTCCTTTTTTTGCCAGCTTTTGAGCCTCTAAAACCAGTTTTTCGATAGGTGTAGATATGTGCCCGCCTCTCATTAAAGGAATTGCACAGAAGGAACATGGCCGGTCACAGCCTTCTGAAATCTTAAGATATGCATAATGCTTGGGAGTTGTTGTCAGTCTCTCTCCTACCAGTTCGTGTTTGTAATCTGCACCAAGGTGCTTTAGAAGAATAGGCAGGTCTCTTGTTCCAAAATACTGGTCTACATCCGGAATTTCTTTAATAAGATCCGGCTTGTATCTTTCGGAAAGACAGCCTGTAACAAAAATTTTTTCGACCTCGCCTCTGTTTTTTGCGTCTACATAATCAAGAATTGTATTGATCGATTCTTCTTTAGCATTATCAATAAATCCGCATGTATTGATCACTACAATATCCCCGCGGTCTTCGTGAACCACTTCTTTTCCATTGGCTTTCAGCTGGCTCATTAATACTTCAGAGTCATATACATTCTTGGAGCATCCTAGCGTAACCACATTGATTTTCTTCTTCCCTACAGATTTTGTGCGCATCGTTTTGATTTTGAGTGTGCAAAGATACAAAATAATAAAAGAGTTAGACTTAAAAAATAAAAACCACTTCAGCAAAGTGGTTTTTCAATATATTATTTAAAAGTTTTGTTCGGAAAACTTAGGGAGTATCCTATCTTTTTCAGAAAGGATGATTGCTCCGTTTGGAAGCTTCCAATCAATATTCAAATCCGGATCATTCCATATAACACTACCTTCAGAATCTTTATTGTAAAAGTTATCACATTTATACGAAAAGACAGCTGTTTCGCTTAAAACTGAAAAACCATGTCCGAAACCACGGGGTACATAAAGCTGAAGCTTATTTTCTGGTGTCAGTTCAACTCCGAACCATTTTCCGAATGTTGGCGAATCTTTTCTCAGATCAACAGCTACATCAAAAACCTTTCCTTCCAGGCATGATACCAGTTTTGCCTGAGCATGTTCTCCTTTCTGAAGATGAACTCCACGAAGCACACCATATGAAGATTTCGAAATATTATCCTGAACAAAATGACCGTTCATTCCCGTTAGTTCTTCAAATTTTTTTTCATTAAATTTTTCAAAGAAGTATCCTCTATCATCTTCAAAAATTGTGGGCTCGATGATATAGCAATCTTTTAAGGGTGTTTCTTTTATTTTCATTTTATGTTTCTATAAATTATATTCTTTTTTTAGTTTCCATTTTAGTCCCAAATATATTCCTCCAAACGGAATAAATATAATTAAAATTACAACCCAAATTGGAAATTGTAAATAAATTAAAAATATATTGATTAATAGCTGACAAACAGCATAAACTGAACTTATTATTAAGTGTGAAACTTTTTTCTCGTTGGCCCAAAGCTGGTATAAGTGCCGTCTGTGTGCTTCAAAAATATTCTCTTTCAATAATATCCTTTCAATAATTGTAAGGACTACTTCCATTCCGTAAATTGAAAGTAATAGAATGTATTTATACTCTCCAGTTCTCATAATGAGGAGAGTAATAAGGCCAATTACCCAAAAGCCAATTCCCATACTTCCAACATCACCTGCAAAACATTTCGCTTTTTTCCTAAAGTTAAAAAATAAAAAGACTAAACATGCTAAAATTGGATATATGATAAAATTTTCATCTGTAAACTGGATAATATCTTTATTAATATATGCTAATGATCCTAACGTTATAAGACTGTAGATGCCTGTCATTCCATTAATTCCATCCATGAAGTTATAAGCATTCAAAGTTCCTATTATCATGATAAATAAAATAGGCCAAGCCCCAAAAGGCATTAGGCTAAAAGCTGCTGTAAAATACAAAAGCAGAATTACTGAAATTAAATGAACCAAAAGCCTGATTTTATTTGATAAAGTTTTAATATCATCAATAAAACTAATAGTGCAAATAGCCAAAAGTCCCAATCCAAAGGACCAGTAATCCTGTATGGCTTCATTAAGGTTAAACAAACAAAAGATAATAAATGCTACAGGAAAAATAATTCCTCCTCCTCTTAAGGTAACCTGAGTATGTGCACTTCTGTGGTTGGGTTTATCTATAATATTATATTTATTGGCTATTTTGAAATATATCAAAATTGAAATAAACAGTATAACAGCGACGAAAATGTATTCCATGGTTTTAAACGAAACTTTTTATTGTGTTTTCAAGGCCTTCATGCGCTGAAGCAGGAAGGGTTGTAATTTTTAATGCCTTTTTAATTTTTTCATTTGAAACGATAAGACTTCCGGTCATCTTTTTCAATCTTTTTGTATTGATGGGAAGAGGTAAGATATCTCCTACTCTTCCAATTCCTTGTATGAATATCTTAGGAATAGATAGATTGGGTGTCTTTTTATTCGTAATCTTCTTTATAATATTAATAATTTCTTTGGTTGAAACCGGCTCGTCATCACAAATATGATAAATCCCTGTTTCCATCTCATTCTCATTTTTAATAATTTCCGATATAAAAAAACAGAAATTATCAACGGACAGAAAAGATCTGCTATTGTCGAAAGATGCCAACGGATATGGAAGTCCCTTAGAAATTATTTTATAGAGTAATCCTAAGTTTCCTTTATCCCCAGGCCCATGAATCATGGGAGGTCTCAGAATAATCACTTTTTTATTTTCGGGAAGGATCTGTTGTAGAAGCCATTCTTCTGCCTGTCTTTTAGTTTTGCCATATAAAGAAAACGGATTACAGATAGATTCTTCTTTCAAAGGTTCTTCAGATTCAAATTCTTCAACGGCAGCAATTGAGCTTACGTGAATAAGAAGCCTGGCATCCGATTTAGTAAAAGTATCAAATATTTCTTTTACCAATTCCACATTGGCAAAAGAATAATCTTCTTCAGATACAGTTCCTTCATGATCATGTGCTTTGCCCACAAGGTTAATCATAATATCTGCTAAGCCTACAGCTTCCTTCCAGTAAATATTCCTTAATGATACTGTCTGAATTTCAGCATTCATCAATCTCAATTTCATTAGATTTCTCCCTACAAAACCGGAACCTCCTAAAACGGCTATATTCATAATTACTGTTTTAAAACCTGTTCCCAGTGTTTAATAGATGAAAGACCGAATACTTCATTAATCCATCCCCTTAAAGACATGCTTTCTCTAACTTCAGAATTCATTTCTTTAAAATCAGACCGGAAAAAGCTTTCGTTAAATTTTATTTCTTCTCTTTCTATGATATAGATATTCTGCGAATCATAAAAAGGATACTTTTTTATTTTAGGATTGGTAGTAATTAATTTTCTACCGGCACCTAACGTTTCAAAGGTTCTCATTGTAAGGCCATCCTGTCCCGGATGGTTGATATCAAGAATCACTTTAGTATTCTTATAGACATCAACTATTTTGTGATGAGAAAGACTATTGAACGAAATTTTATTGTAATCAAAGTTTTTAAAATTCTTATCTGTTACTCTTCTATATTTAAAAAGAAGCTTGCTGGGAGAATAATAAAATGTAAACATCTTTAACTGATGAGCATTACACCAAGCTTTGGCTTTTTCACTGATTGAATAACGATCGGAGTGTGCGGTTCCAATAAAAGCCAGATCATATTGAAAGTTTTTATTACTTCCGTTAAGGCCTCCGTAATCCTGAGCAAAAAACAATGGCCTGAAACTCATCTGATACCTAACAGCGTCTTGACTGTCAAAAGTGAATTTATCATCAAAATGACTTAAAATCTCCAGCCCATTCGAATTATTCTTGAATGAGTCATAGGTATAGAAAATAAATTTGATGCCCGGATTATTGGCTTTTAAAAAATCAAGAAAAAACTTTGGTGTAGCTTCTCCTTTTATCAAAAGGAAATAATCATACTTTTTATGTTTTATTTTTTCAATTATTTCGTTAAAATACTGATTGATTTTAACAGAATACATTTCTTTTTTTATACGGATAATCGCTTTGCTTAAAAATGAATTGGAAGGCCGTTCATCAAATAAAGTAACCGTGGCATCCATTTTTTCAAGCTCATTCTTGATAAGAACTTCATAATTAAAAAATTTAACCGAAATTAAAAGTATGTTTTTTTCTTTTAAATTCATTATCTATAATTATTAGTTTGTGAAATTTCCACATTTTTAGAATCAACAATAATACTTTTATTTGGATAATAAATATAGTTATCTTTAAAAAGTATACCTTCTGATTTATCAACTTGCAACGCTACTACGTTTGGCGTATTCCTATAATCTAAAAATTTATTATTTGTAATAATTGATCTAGAATTAGGAATCACCTTAATTACGGCATTTATATTATTAAGACCAGCACAATCTATAAAATCATTGTTTGATATACTCCAGTCATAAGCACCACTCCTAATTATTATAGCTTCCTGATTTATTCCTTTAACAATATTACCAATTATCTTAATATTATTACTGTTCTCACCAACAATGAAATTTTTTGTATAGGAGTTTTTATTATAATAGGTATAGCGGCCAAGAAAATTTGAGTTACTAATAATAATTTCATCACAATTATTTAAATAAAAGAAGCTATTAATACTTTTTGTATCTGTTGCATGTACAAAAAAAGAATTTGTAATTTGAATCTGTTGAACTCTTTTAATTTTATTACCTTCAATTCTTATCTGGTAAGCTTCCCGACCATTATTATATAGTTCGCCGATATATGCATTTGTAATAGATGTATTTTGATGCCCTGTTTTTTCATCTAACGGTTTTAATAGAAGTAAACACTCATTTGCACTATTTAGCCAAATATTGGAGAGTCTGTTTCCACCTGCAACAATTTTAAGACAGATATCTCCTCCAGTAATTTCAGTATTAGTAATAGTGCTATCTGAAAATAACTCTACTCCAACTTTATTTTTTGAAAAAAAAGAATTATTAATTCTGAGCAAACCTTGCCGCGACTTTAGACCAATGCTTGAAAAATTGTAGAATCCAACATTATCAATAATCAATCCTCCACCAAAAGTTCCATCAATACCAATTCCACCTATATTATTGCCGTCGAATCGTAAATTTGAAATTTTCACCCAATCACAGCCGTCCACAAATTTCAATATAGGCTCATTTCCTATTGATTTTAGTACTGTCCCTACATCATTGTGCCAATGATTGAAACCAACACCTTCGATACTTAAACCTTTAAAATTATAAGGAACAACTAAAGTTTTCACTAAGTAAACTCCTTGTTCAAAACGTATTGGCTTACCACTATTTAACGCATTCTGAATAGCTTTGGTATCATCAGTAATACCATCCCCCTTCGCATTAAATTCTTTCACCGACAAAATTTGTCCGGATAATCCTATTGAATTTAAAAATAAAATAAGAATTAAGGCAACTGTTTTCAAAATAATCTATTTATATAAACCTTTAGCTTTCATCTCATCAATCGACTTTTGGTATTTGTCTTCCTGCACTTCCTGAGTATTTACCCATTCTGTGAATCTCTTTAGACCTTGCTCAAAACTCACTTTCGGCTCAAACCCTAATAAAGAGTTAATTTTCGTTAAATCAGCGTAATTGTGACGAATATCTCCTAACCGATAATTTCCTGAAACCGTTACCGAAACATCAACACCGTAGTTTCTGATTAAACCATTGGCCACTTCCAAAACATTAGTTGCGACACCAGTTCCTACATTGAAAACATGGTTGTCAGCTTCCTCTTTCTCCAAACCTAAAATGGTAGCATCTACCACATCATCAATGAAAACAAAATCTCTGGTTTCTTTTCCGTCTTCGAAAATGTTGATTGCGTTTCCGTTCTTAATTTGTGTCGAAAAAATAGAAAGAATTCCTGTATATGGGTTTTTCAGGGATTGGCCGGGTCCATAAACATTTTGGTAGCGGAATGCAACACCAGCGATACCAATTGTAGGACAAACTGTAAGAACCATCTGTTCTTGATTTTGTTTTGTAATACCATAAACAGATGACGGATGAATTTTTGACGTTTCGTCGGTTCCGACCAAAGTAAGAGCAGAAGAACCAGGGTATTTCACTTCAAAATCCCCTTTGTCCATATAATCTGCAGTACGCTGTGTTGGATAAACTGCACCTAGCTCTTGACTGATGTACTTACCTTCTCCATAAATAGAACGGGAAGAAGCCACCACTACTTTTTTAATATTGTGTTTTATATTGACCAATAAATCTAAAAGAATAGCAGTTCCACCAATATTGACATCAATATATTTTTTTACTTCGTACATGGATTGTCCCGTACCTGTTTCGGCAGCATAATGAACGATAGCATCCTGACCTTCTAAGGCTTTTTTCCAATCTTTCTCACTGGTTACTGAGCCTAAAATAAATTTAACCTTGTCTTTAATGCTAAGATACAACGGGGAAGTTTCCGCAGGGTTTTCACCATGAATTTGTGGAGAAAGGTTGTCTAAAACCGTAATATTATAGCCTTTATCAATCAGCTTTAATGCTAAATTAGAGCCTATAAAACCTGCTCCACCTGTAATTAATATATTTTTCATAATTTGTATTTATTATCATTATATTTTTTCCCAACGCTGGGTTTCAAAATTATATTTTTTTATGGGTTTCGCTGGAGTTCCCACTGCAATAACATTTGCAGGTAAACTTTTTGAAACCACCGAGTTGGCACCTACAATTGTACCCTTCCCTATAATTACACCGGGTAAGACAGAAACAAATTCCCCTAACCAAACATTATCTTCAATGATAACTGGCCTTGAAAATAATTTTCTATCATGTGGAATTGAATCTGGAGAAGAATCATTTTCATTTCCCGCATAGCTTCCATGTGAACAGTCGGACACATAAATTTTACTTGCAAATAAGACATTATTCCCTATTTCCACTTTTTCCATTGCCGTTATATGAACATAATCGTTCATCTGAAAATTCTCACCAAAGAATAAAGTGGGTTGCTTATTTTCCGGATATGCCTCTATCCTGCATCCTACACCTGTTGTAAAACCTTTTGAAACTTTAATGAACTTTTTACCACGAATATCTATTGGAAAACGAATGATACGAGCATCTGAAAAGGTAAATTTAGTTCTAATCAGATTCAAAGTCATTTTGCATAATCCCCAAATTCCATATTGTGTCAGCTTACCTCCCATCATACAATTCTTTATAAAATTCCAGATATTTCAAATAAGTTTTGTCCCAGTCAAATTTAGGGAATTGTAAAATTCCTTTTTGAATTAATTCTCTTCTAAATAATTCGTCCTCTAATTTCAAAATTCCTTCAGCCATCAAATTTTCATTGATTTCATTATACAATATGGCTGCATCTCCAGCGACTTCCGGTATTGAAGAGTTTTTACTTGCAATAACCGGGCAATGTGTTTTCATAGCCTCCACTAAAGGAATGCCAAATCCTTCGTATAATGATGGGTATAGAAGCACAAACGCTTTATTATATAAAAAATTCAGATCCTCATTATTTAGTCTTGAAACCTGAATATATTCTGAGCCCAATAAAGATTCAACGCACAATTTTTCATCATCATTAAATGGCTCTCCTATAATTACTAGTTTATACTTATCCTTAACTTTCGCAGCTGCTTTAACTGCGATAGGGAAATTTTTATACTCTGTTCTATGACCTATATAGAGTAAATATTTGTAATTTTCAAGAGCTTCAAATTTTGGACTTTTCTGTGAAATTTCAAAATTCTCATTTATTTTGAAAAAGTCATTACTTACACCGTTGTAAATAACTCTAATTTTTTTAGGATCTAAATTCGGAACAAAATGCAAAAGGTCTTTTTTGGTATTTTCCGAAATACAAATAATACC
Source organism: Chryseobacterium sp. NFX27 (assembly GCF_049887855.1). Taxonomy (NCBI): domain Bacteria; kingdom Pseudomonadati; phylum Bacteroidota; class Flavobacteriia; order Flavobacteriales; family Weeksellaceae; genus Chryseobacterium; species Chryseobacterium sp. NFX27. Next base: position 61,783 of record NZ_JAGEKK010000021.1, read on the forward strand.
ATCTGAGTTCAAAACGGCATGTTTTTTTTGTTGTAAATTCACCCAACGGGCTAAACCAGTCCTAAATTTTTCAGTTGTAAAATCGTGTATCGTTGTTACATTGATAGCATATTTTGATTTTGAAATCCTAAAATAACTGGAATGAAATATACTCTTTTCCTGTATTGGTCTTGTGAAGTTCAAATATCTCCTAATCTTTAAACTTAGAAACGTCTCTTTTTCTACATTGTGAAGTGAAAGCTCTCTTCTAAAAATATTATAATTGGGTTCTTTTTGTTCATAAAATACAACATCCAATCTTTTGTCCGCACTGAATCTTTTTATAAGTTCCGTCCAGTAAACCGAGCCTCCTCCAGAGTTTTGAAGTGAATATATGATATTATCGAATACGATTTTCATTTCATTTGAATTAATTTTATTATACCTGGTATTATAAGCAAAAATAATGAAACGAAAAAAAATTGATAGAAAAACGTACCTGATTCTCCCCTACTTAAATCAAGAATCATGGTAAAAAAGATAAAATTTAAAACTTGATTCTTTCTATTCGCAACCTTATTAATTAAAAAGCCTAAAAATAAATAAAAGAAAAATGGACCTACATATCCAAAGTTTACAAATGCTTCCGTTACAGGAGTGTATGCAAATCCCATTGTATATCTACTTCCAAAATTTCTTTTGATAAATTGATCAGCTAGAGAATATGGTTTTTCTGGATACATATTTCTAGGAATGAAAAAAATTATGGGATACAAATAGGATTCACCGTATTTTAAATCTAATTGATTATTTTGATAATTTTCAAGATCAAAACTTAATGTATAAAATGGATAAACAAATTCATTACTTTGTAAAGTATTACTGATATTCTCTTCATTTGAAGCATTCGTTAATCCAGAGGATAAATTACTTCGAATTGTACCTAGGTACTGAAAAACTGATATTGCTATTAAGAGACCAACTAACAAAGAAAATGTAAATTTCGTTTTACGAATATTGACAATTACCCAAAAAACACCTAAAAGCATTGGCATAAAATCTCTTCTATTTCCCGCACTAACTTGTAACAAAATATAATATATCAAAATTGCTATAACAAAATATCGAGTTTTTTTGGGAATTTTCTTAAAATAGTAAATAAAATATAAAAATATCCCCGAGATGAGCAATCCAATCACAATGCTACCCATTCCTCTTTCTTCGAATAAAGTTGAACGATCCTTCTCCATTACCGATGGATTAAAAAGAGCACCTATAGAATAGAAAAAATACGTAACATAACCAATTAGAATAAGTAGTACAATTATAAGAAAAAGATTATATCCATTATTATTTTTATATTCTTTAATATTAGTCTCGTACAATTTATCATATTGTTCTTTCTTATTAAAAGACCAACCTATTATATAGGCTGGAACTGCTGAAGCATAAACTATAGTGGATATATAAACGTTATCTGATATTTCACCATTTAGTATTTTCTCTATCATAGCCTGAAAAATTCCATATAAAAAGAGAAATATAAGAAATATTAATGCATTTCCATTTGCTAATAAATAATCAACTCTATTTTTAATGACAAAAAAACCCAAAAACAAACTATAAAAAAATGCTAGAATTAATAATGTATCATTTTTATATACAACTAAAAACAAATAGCATATTATTAATACAAAGTACTGAAATATCCCAAAGGATGAAAGTAGCTTTTTGAATAGTCTCATTTATTTAGTTTTAGTTTAGCAAATTCTTTACCTAGTTGCAATGCATTTTTTTCTACATTATAGTAGCTTGCTTTTTTTCTATCCAGTAGATAGTAGATAAAAGAAGCAATACGGCTAAGCCAAATTCTTTTTTTTAACTTAAATTTAAAATTATGTTTTACACAAAGATATGCAGTCCCACATCGATATTTAAATACACGATTTAAAGAATTTTCATCACCTTTAGATAAAATTACCTGAGGATGAAAAAATTGAATTCTAGGCGAAAACATTATATTCAAGGAAGTACCTTCTGTGAGAATTCTGTACAACCAATCATACCCTTCTTCAGCTCCAAAGAAACACCCAGCTCCCATGTTTTCATCAAAATTCCATTTTTTCAATATATCTATCTTACTTATTACAGTAGCTTCAACAAAACCTCCTAACATATTTTGTTGATTAAGAAAAGTTGATTCTTTTTTGAAATTTAAAACACTATCTACTCCTTTCTCATCAATACATTTTCCAAATACCATATCAAGATTATTATTTTCAATTTCTACAAAAGCATTTTGGTATGTATCGTGTAAAATTTTGCTATCATCATCTGGAAAACTTATAAATTGTCCCGAGGCTAACTTAACTCCTTGATTTTTTGCTCTAGATAATCCTTTTAAAGAAACTATTTCATGAATAATTGGTAGCTTTCCATTATATTTATTTACTATATTATCTAAAAAACACTTATCATTTTGATCAATAATGATTATCTCATATCGAAAATCCAGCTTAGCTTTTTCTATTGATTCCAATAGATTATCTAATTCTTTTGTGCGACCCACTGTGGGTATTACTATTGATAATTTTATATTTTCTTGATCATCCATTTTATATTTTTAACATTTATTAATATATTAATATTGTTTATAAAACTTATAGAAATACAACTTAAAGCTTTGATAATTTTTTTATTTTTAAATGCTTGTTTAAGCAAACTATAATAGCTGAAAATATAATACTGAGCCGTATATCTATCTACTTCTTCCCTCTCTTGTTTTGAGAGGCTATATTTGTTTACAAACAATACCCTAATTTGATTAATTTGTTTCAAGGAAGATATTATATGACTTCGAGATAATACTTCTAAAGATATATCAAATTTCGAAAGTCTCCAAAAATCATAATTATCACACTTCCCAAACTCTTTACAAATAAACTCCGTTGCAATTCTAATATGACTTTCTATTTGTGAATGATTGTTTGACATTGACATGCCCATTTGATTTATTCTATATAGATATAATGATTCGTCAAGAATTCTAACATTTAGCTCTTCATTACAAATTAAATCTGAAAATAGCTTATAGTCTTCAGCAGCTTTATAATTCTCATTATAATTATTATCTGTGAGCAGTTTTTTTCTAACTAGCGAGGGTGCATGAGGAATTGGGGAATTGAAAAATGTTACAAATTTTATTCCTAATCTAGTCTTCAATAGATCTAATCCATTCGTTTTAAGTGGGCTACCATACTCATCAATAAAGGTATAATTAGAAGAAACAATGTCGGCATTATACTTATCCTTCTCTTCTACTAACTTTTGAATACGCTGAATATCAGATATATCATCCGAATCCATAAATAATACATATTCATATTGTGAATAATTAATAAGCAAATTTCTTGTAGCGGTTACACCTAAGTTTTCTTCATTTCGAAATACCTTTATTCTCTCATCTTTTTCTGAATAGAGTTTTAAAATTTCTAATGTTTTATCACTTGAATAATCATCAATACATATAACCTCAAAATATGGATAAGTTTGATTGAGAATTGAATCTAATGCCGTATGGAGAAAACGCTCTACATTATAACATGGAATAACAACAGATATATAAGTATTATTATTTCTTCTCATTTTGATTTAGTTTTATTTTCAAAAATGGCTTGATATAGTAAATAATAATTGAATCCTTTATAATAAATACTTGAAATAATAAATAAAATACACCTGATGTAAACATACCTAATATTAACCGTTGTAATATATTAATATCTGGAAGAAAATAATATATGGGGATAAAAAAACTACTAGCCACAAAAGTTTTCAACAGAAAAGATAAATGTAAATTAAATTTTTGTCTCTTATAAGCATAATAGAACAATGATAGTGAAACTATTATTTCTGTAGTTAAAAATGCATATGTCGCCCCTAAATAACCTTTCGAAGGAATTAAAGAGAAATTGAGGATTAGACTTATAATAGTTCCTATAATAGTTGCTTTCAGAAAATCATTTTCTTTTTTTAGAGGCGTTAAAATGTTTAATGCAAATAAATTACTAAATGGAATTACAAAGATAAGAACAGAAAAAAACTTTAAAGAAAAAACAGCAGGTTCAAATGATTTCCCTCCTAAAACATATATAAATTCTTTGGCATATAAATTAACCAAAATTGCAGCAGGTAAACCCATAAAAATATTAAAAATAACAATTTTACTAATTAGGTCTTGGAAAGCTTTTCTATCCTCAGTTACCATAATTGCTGTTTTTGATAATACAACTGTTGTAAGTGATGACACCAAAATTACAACTATATTAAAAACCCGAAAAGCTAAGGAAAAATATCCCACACCTTGTTCAGTACTTAAAAAACCCAATAAAATAGTAGTCATAGTAACATAAATACTAATCATAAATTTAGTAGTAAAGAAAGTAAGTAATGGGGATAAATGCTTCTTAAGATTTTTTATTGAAGGCAGTCTAAACTCAATCGTTTTATTGATAAAAATAATATTTAAAATTGATGTCAGGACAAATGTTAAAACTGTAATAAAGTAATAAATAAGACCATCAGAAGCATTTTTTACAAAAAGAAAAACAGCTACTATACTGATAATTTTTACTATAAGTGTCCTAACCGCAATAAATTTAAAATTTTCTGTACCTTGAAAGAACCATTCTAATGAGAAAACGCCAACCAATACCTGAATACTCCCTATTAAATAATAAGTCTGATTAGCCTTAACAGTTGGATTAAAAAAAACAAAAAAAAAGTATACAATTAAAACGAAAACAGTCAAAATACTATTGATACTTATAAGTTCTGAGAAAGTTTCATTTAGATTTTGTTTTGAAACAAACTTCGCTTTTGAGATTTCTCGAACTCCATAAACAGAAATTCCTAACGCGGCAATTGTGATAAAATATTGAGCAAAATTATCGACAAGATTAAATATACCAACTGTTTTAGGGCCCAAAATTCTATTTGTATAGGGCATTACAATTAATGGAAACAATAATTGGCTTGTAAGAAGCAAAAAATTGAAAATATAGTTTTTAAAAACAGTCATTGAAAAAATTTAAATTTTATAAAAGCTCCATTTTATTGACAAACAGTTGCTCATATACATCTTTTACTCTTTGTGATTTATCTTTTTTCAAAACCAATATTGCATCACTCGTAATTATAAGAATACTTTTTTTTATTCCTAAAAATTCAGTGTGAATATCTGTCCCAATTACCATATTACCATGTTTATCTGTTGGCTTTCCATTAGCTTTCAGATAATCATAAAGAGATTCAAAAGACCCCATATCTGACCAATTGAAATCAGATTTAACAACTTTTAACCGTGTTGTTTTTTCCATTACAGCATAGTCTACAGATATAGAGGGAATTTCCATACTTTCTTCTAGAGGAAGCTGATTATCATGTAATTTTTCAAATGCTTTTTTTGAGGTCTCAAAAACCACCGGTTGATATTTTCTCAGCTCTTCTAAAAATATTTTAGCTTTGAAGCAGAACATTCCGGAATTCCAAAGAAAATTTCCACTATCGAGAAATTGCTGAGCCGTTTCTAAATTTGGTTTCTCTCTAAAGCTCAACACATCATTTCCCTTCACATGAATATACCCAAAACCAGTCTCTGGCCGTGTAGGAACCAATCCGAAAGTAACCAGATAACCATCTTTGGCTAATTGTATTGCTTCATTGATTGATTTGTCATATTCCACTTGATTTTCAATCAAGTGATCTGACGGGGTAATCAATAAAATATCTTCATCATCTACCGCAAATGCAGCCAATGCTATTGCAGCAGCAGTATTTCTGGGTGTTGCTTCAATAATCTGCTGATAATGATCAATGCTAATTTCCGAAAGGGCTGTTTCCGACAGGACATAATTATCAATATTACCAAGTACTAAAATATAATCAGACAAATTCTTATTTCTAAGTGCTGTAAGTTGAAATAAAGATTTATTGCCAAAAATATTTAAATACTGTTTAGGCTTATTTTTTCGCGACAATGGCCAAAGACGGCTACCAACACCTCCTGATAAAATTACATTAACAATTTTTGACATTATAATTTTTCTTTCAATTTCTCCAACCAGCTTTTTGTATGCGCTCCGTAACCATAACCATATTTGTTTCCGTATGCAAAATAATCTTTATTCACATCATTTAAAACAAAACCTACGTTTCTGATTTTTCCGGAATCTATACTACTGTTAGCAAAATCTATTAGTGTTTTTTCTGTGTATCCTGATCTTGTTACATATAAAGTAACATCAGCAGCTTCTGCAAAAAGGAAGGTGTCAGTCACTAACATTAATGGCGCTGTATCCAAAATAATGTAATCATATTTATCCTTCAGCTCTTCCAAGAGGGTTTCGTATCTGCCATTAGTTAAAAGTTCGGTAGGATTTGGGGGAATACTTCCGGAATAAATAACATCCAAATAAGGATTAAATGTAGATACATGAACAATATCCTGAAGCTGAGTTTTTGGCTCATACAAATACTCTGTAAGCCCTAATAAACCTTTCCTGGCAGGATTATATCTTTGAAGCTGTGGGTTTCTAATATCGGATCCGATGATAATTACTTTTTTGCTTGGAGTAGCTAAAGTAAGTGCTAAATTAACTGATACAAATGTTTTTCCTTCACCTTTGATTGTAGAAGTAACAAAGACTACTTTACTTTGCTTACTTTTAGGTAACAAAAAGTTAAGGTTTGTAATTAAAATTCTAAAGGCTTCTGCCATTGGCGATAAATCATTAAACTGAACAATCTCCGAATCTCCTTTCTCCACACTCGGAAGTTCTCCTAAAACAGATGCATGGGAAAGTTTTTCTAAATCATGTTTAGTCTTAATTTTATTATTAAATAATTCTTTAAGATAAATAACAATAAAAGGTAAAAGAAGTCCCAATACTAATGCTGCTATTAAGAAAAAAAACTTTTTCGGAGCAACCGGTTTAGGTGAAGCATAAGCATAATCAACAATTCTCGCTTTATTAGCTGTAACAGCTAAGGAAATAGCTGTTTCTTCTCGTTTCTGTAACAATAAGAGATATAGGCTTTCTTTTATCTGTTGCTGTCGCTCAATGCTCCTAAACATTTTTTCCTGAGCAGGAATTTTAGTGATTTTTGAACTAATCTTATTTTGTTCTCCTTCGTATTGGTTTTTAGCTAACTGAATCCCAGTCTTATTTTTAATCAGACTTTCCATTACAGAACCTTTTAAAGATGAAATCTGCTTATTCAGGTCTATAATTAATGGGTTCTGGGGAGTTGCATTTTCTAACAATCGGTTTCTTTCTAATACCAACTGATTATATGCAGAAATATTAGCAATGGCAGTAGTATTGTTTAGACCGATATTTGTAGGCAAAACCTGACTATTATTCTGCTTACCCATAAAATTGATCAATGCATTTGTCAATTCAAGCTGAGATTCCAAGTCAATTTGCTTTGCGCGAGCTTCTGCTGAAGCTTCAAGATTAATTTTTGCTTCTGTTCCTAAATCTGTAATCTGATTATTAGATTTGAACTTTTCTTTTTCATTTTCTACCTGGCCCAATTCATTTGATATAATATTGATCCTATCATCTATAAAATCTTTTGTTTTTTTAGATTCTGAATTTTTATCTGAGATAGCATCATTATTATAAGCTTCTACTAATTTATTTACAATATCTTTAGCTTTAGAAATATTTGCATAATTCAAAGATAATCCTATTACTGTTGCATCTTTATTTAATAAGGCTACATTTAGTATTCTCTGTATATGATTTACAGCATCGTCAATACTTGAATAGGTCATATATAGGTCTCCTAATTCTCCTGCTTCTAATTTATTAAACTTTGCATTTTTCAAAATTATGATATTAGCATAAGGAAGACTTATGACTTTATTAAACCTAGTTTTAATCTCAGGCAGCTCATCACTTTTTAATGTTATATTTTCTCCTGAAATTTCAATTGAAATTGGCTTTGTAGCTACTTTAGTGAAAGGCTTTTCATTCACTACTTCAATAGCTATGGGAGAGGTATTTTTATAAAGTTCTTTTTCTTTTAAACCATATTTTGTGTAGATAGAGGTTTGCAGTCTTAGCTGTTTTACAACCTCCTGCATTAGTTTTTTAGATTTAAAAATTTGTATTTCATTATCAATACTATTGGTTCCCATTCCTCCCAATGTTGACAGATCTGACAATACACCAAAATCTCCAGCTGCGGAAGTTGCTTTTTTGGCATCTTTAATAAGTACCGATGACTGAATACTGTATATAGGTATGGCAAACCTTAAATAAAAATACGCTATAATTAAAGAAATTATAGGAACAATAATAAACCATAACCAATTTTTTAAATAAGGTTTAATTATTTCCTCAATATTAATTTTTTCTGATTCCTCAATAACTGGGTTATCCATTATTTAGTTTTAAATTTTACAAGTTATTCTGTTATATATTAGCAACTGATATTGATTAGTTTATTATTCTAGATTACAGTCTTGCATCTACTAAACTTCTATCAATACAAGCTTTAGTATCAAAAATAACACTATTTTCTTTTTTCATTTTCTTATAGTCCAATGTAAGGAATTCCTGATGGGATACTGCAATGATAATAGAATCATATTTTTTATCATCCGGAATCCGATCTAAAATATCTACGCCATATTCTTGTTTAACTTCCAGTTTATTAGCCCATGGATCAAAAATATCTACTTCTATTCCATATTCTTCCAATTCGTTATAGATATCAATTACTTTTGTATTTCTGATATCAGGACAATTTTCCTTAAATGTTATCCCTAAAATTAAAGCTTGTGAATTCTTAATAACTTTACTCTTTGATATTAATAATTTAACCACTTTCGAAGCTATGAACTTCGTAATCGAGTCATTCACTCTTCGTCCGGATAAAATAACATCTGGATAATACCCTAACTGCTCTGCCTTATGAGCTAAATAATATGGATCTACAGAAATACAATGTCCGCCTACCAATCCGGGTTTGTATTTAAGAAAATTATATTTTGTACCTGCAGCTTCGAGAACATCATTAGTATCAATTCCCATTCTATCAAATATTAATGCTAACTCATTAACGAAGGAAATATTAACATCTCTTTGAGCATTTTCAATCGCTTTTGATGCTTCAGCTACCTTGATGCTTGACGCTTTATGAGTTCCTGCTATAATAATTTTTTTATATAAATTATCTATCTCATCAGCTATTTCCTTTGTAGACCCAGAAGTAACCTTTTTTACATTTGCTAAAGTATTTACTTTATCACCTGGATTAATTCTTTCAGGAGAATATCCCACAAAAAAGCCTTCATTGAACTTTAACTCAGAATATTTTTCCAGCACAGGAACACATTCTTCTTCTGTACAACCAGGAAAAACAGTCGATTCAAATATTACTATATCACCTTTCTTTATAATTTCCCCAAGCATTTTCGAAGCTGAAATTAACGAGCTTAAATCAGGAGCTTTATACTTATCAATTGGTGTTGGCACAGTTACTATAAAAATATTGCAATGAGAAATATCATTCAATTCACTAGTCCCTTTATAACCTATCTCGCTATTTGAATCTTCATATTTTTTTAAGCTCTCATTAAGTTTTTTTATATCTGCTTCAAGGGTTACATCAATGCCATTATTAAGTTGGTCAATTCTTTCGGTATTAATATCAAATCCTAAAACCGGAAAATAAATTGAAAATTCTAAGGATAGAGGCAAACCAACATATCCCTGCCCAATAATTGCTATTTTATATGATCTAATCTCATTCATTTTGTGTTCTAAGTTGCTAAGATATCTTAAAAAAATAAAGCATATTTACTTTAGATTATTCAAGTTTCACTTCTATTTTTTTATTAAACTTACAACAACTGCAACCGCAGTTATTGCAATTGAAGCAGCTGTCAGGTATATTCCTGTGTTTGGGTTTTGTTTGGATATTATATCTTTAGTATTATTAGCAGGAACTATAATTGCATCTCCTTGTTTTAGATTGTAGTAAGGTGAATTAATCAAATTTGCATCCAATAAATTTATTTTTCCATGTGTAACATTACCGTTTTCTGTTCTAATAACTAAAACATCATCTCTTTTTCCATACACCGTCAAATCTCCGGCTAACCCTAATGCATTTAAAATAGTAGCCTGTCCATTTGAAACAGTATAGTCTCCTTGTCTGTTTACTTCTCCAAGAACTGTAACTTTAAAATTGGTAAACCTTACATTCACAGTAGGATTAATTACATACTGTGTCATTTTATTTCTTAATTCCTCTTTGAAATCGACTAGTGTTTTATTTGATGTATTGAGTTTACCCAGTATTGGAAAATCAATATTCCCCTCCGTGTCTACAATATAAGTAGGTCCTACTATAGTATTTGCACCTTGATTAGGTGTATTACCTCCTGCAAGTGCATTTGTCTGAACAAGTTCTGATGAAGAATAGTTTTGATTAAACGGCTTTACTACATCCATATCTTTAGCAGTAACCAATATCACCAACTGGTCACCACTTTGTATTGTATTACTAGAATTTCTAGAAGATGATTCAACAGCCACCTTCTCAATATTCTGCATATAATTTAGGTCATTTTTTGCATTCGGATTAGTTTTACAAGAAACCAACCAAAATGCAGTCAATACTACCAGTATCTTACTCTTCATATTTTTAAAATTGTACAAATATACATTTATAATTTACTTATTTATCTAATTGTTCATACACAGAATTATTACTCTTAAACTCTGGAACAATTGTTTTTAAAAGCTTCACTACACTTACCTTGTCCTCCATTACGGAAGCATCTGTAATCAGAATAATCAGGCTCTCTATTTCTAAGAATTCCATCGCGGGATCTTTAGAAATCATAATTTTTTCATTATGGGTAGGAAGTGTTTTGGCATTATCACTTAACAATTCCTCATAAAGTTTTTCACCCGGTCTGAGACCTGTATATATTATTTTTATATCAATATTCGGTTCAAAACCTGATAACTTAATCATTCTTCTCGCAAGGTCAAGTATTTTTACAGGTTCTCCCATATCAAATACAAATATTTCACCTCCTTTTCCCATTGTTCCTGCATGAAGTACCAACTCACAGGCTTCCGGAATGGTCATAAAGTATCTTACAATATCCGGATGGGTAATCGTCACCGGACCACCAGCTTCAATCTGTCTTTTAAAATGTGGAATAACAGAACCGTTGGATCCTAATACATTTCCAAATCTTGTGGTAATAAATTTTGTGGTATTTCCTTCCACATGCTGTAAAGACTGAACAAATAATTCGGCAGCTCTTTTAGAAGCACCCATTACATTGGTAGGGTTTACAGCTTTATCTGTAGAAATCATTACAAACCTGTTGACTTTATAACGGCTTGATAAAACGGCAATATTTTTTGATCCTAAAACATTGACACGGATAGCCTCATTAGGATTTTCCTCAACCAGTGGAACATGCTTATAAGCAGCCGCATGGTACACCATTGAAAAGTTATAGGTTTGAAATACAGGTTCAACTCTATGTATATTGGAAACATCAGCCAGAACAAATTTAAATCTGATATGAGGAAATTTCTCCTTCATTTCAAGCTCAATATCATACAGTGGCGTTTCAGCCTGATCCAGAACAACAATCAATGAGGGATTGAACTGCGCTACCTGTCTTACGATTTCGCTTCCGATAGACCCTGCACCACCTGTGACCAATATATTTTTATTAAAGTGTCTGCTTCGGACTTCTTCGCTTTCTATCTTTATTGGTCTCCTGTTAAGCAAATCTTCGATCTGAAGATTCCTGATTGCTCCTCCCAGATCACTGTCTCTTAATTTTTGTACAGATGGAGCCTTGAATATATTTAAGTCTTTCTCTAAAAATAAATTAACCCATGAATTCATTTCATCTTTAGACATCATTTCTTTTACAATAATGACTCCGTCAATAATAAGATCCTCTTTTGTAGATTCTTCAATTTTGCTTTTTTCATAGATAGGTTTCCCTAATAAAGAAGCTCTTTTGGAATCTGTTCTTTGAGTAAGAAAACCTACCACCTGATAAGGCAAACTTGGGTTATCCAAAATAGCACGTGCTATAGCAATAGACTGTTCATCAATACCAAGTACCAGAATTCTTTTCTTAAGGGTACTCCTTCTGTATTCTCTGACGATGTGGAAAAACTCTTTCACATACAGTCTGAAGAGAAACAGTCCCATAAAAGAAATGATAAAGTACAGTATCAGAAATGGTGTCAGGATAAACTTTCCGCCTGTAGACCAGAAATAGATAAGATTGACCAACCCTACCACAGTCATAGTGCAGAAACAGGAAATCAACAGTTTGAAAAGGTCAATAAATGTAGAATGCCTTATAATTCCTGCATAGGTTTTGAAGAAATACATAAAAATTGTATTTATCAAAATAATAAAAGCAAAAACAATACTTTTATCTTCATGATAAATAAACTCTTTTTGAGTAATCTTTTCAATAGTATAAGTAGAAAGGAATAAAGACATTACCAGAATAATAATATCTATTACAAGTATTATCCATCTGGGAAGATATCTTACGTCTGAGAGATTGACAACATTATCACCTCCAAATATTTTTTTTCTAAGAGAGCTGTACATTGCCTGTATTTATGTTCATATTTAAATGGGTAAACCTACTTTATTAATATTCGTTTCTTGGTGATACAAAATTAAAATAAAATCCTATCTATCATTGAAGAAAAATAAATTTATTAAATTTTATTTTGAATTACTTCGGAAATCCTCGATCTGCAGTCATCCGTTAAATTGGTCCCTGACGGCAAGCAAAGTCCTGCGTCAAAAAGTGTACCAGATAAATTATTTCCAAAAAACTCACACTTTTTATACAGAGGTTGTAGATGCATGGGTTTCCATAGATATCTGGTTTCTATATCATTCTGTGAAAATATTTCTCTCAGCTTTTCTTTCGAAAATTCATCTTTTAAAATAACGGTATTAAGCCAGTAGTTTGAAAAAAAGTCATTATTAGGAGCAGAAAACAGTTCAATATTTTCATTATTTTTCACCAGCTCTTGATAAAAATCATGATTTTTTCTCTTTTGTCTGACTTTTTCGTCCAGTATTTCCATCTGTCCTCTTCCCATCCCTGCCGCGATATTATCCATTCTGTAATTATATCCTAGTTCAGAGTGACTGTAAAATTCTGCATTGTCTTTAGCTTGTGTTGCAAGGATCAATGCTCTGCTTTTGAAATGGGCATTTCTTGAGATTAAAATTCCACCGCCGCCGGTTGTAATAATTTTATTACCATTAAAGCTTATAACGGAAAGGTCTCCAAAAGTTCCGCACGGCTGCCCTTTGTATGTACTGCCCAGTGCTTCAGCACTATCTTCAACAATAGGAATTTCATATTTTTTTGAGATTTGGAGTATTTCTTCCGCCATAAAAGGCATTCCGTATAAGGATACTGCAATAATAGCTTTAGGCTTTTTTCCCTGTTGTATGCAATATTTCACGGCATCTTCCAGAGCATTCGGGCACATATTCCAGGTCTGGCTTTCGCTATCTACGAATACAGGAACAGCTTTGAGATAAAGAATGGGATTGGCGGAGGCTACAAAAGTAAAAGACTGGCAGATCACAAAATCTCCCTCCTCTACATTGAGTAATCTTAGTGCCAGATGAATAGCTGCAGTACCGGAAGACAAGGCAGTGACATGCGAATCGTTGCCTAAATAATTTTCCAGACTCTTTTCAAATTCAATTATATTGGAGCCGTATTGGGAAATCCAGTTGGTATCAAATGCGTTGTGTATATATTCAAGCTCATTGCCTCCCATATGAGGAGGTGAGAGCCAAATTTTTTCTTTTTTCAATTATCTATTTATGTTTCGTCAAAAGTATCATTTATTTTTTCATATTCAAAGCCTCTGCTCATTAAATATTTTATTGTTTTAGATTTTTTCTGATATTCCTGCATTCCTTTTTGTCGGGAATAGTAATCTGCGAAGATTTTTCTGATCATTTTTTCATAATCATCTTCGTCTATTTCATCAAAGCACTTGTTGATAAGCTTTTCTGAGATCTGTTTCTGCTTAAGATGCATTCTGATCTTATTTCTGCCCCAGTGCTTGATATAAAATTTCCCTCTGATATAGCTGCGTGTGAACCTTTCTTCGTTGAGATAATTCTCTTTCAGAAGGTACAGGATAATTTCATCTTTTGCTTCATCAATCAGCAGAAATTCTCTCATTTTTTGCTCAACCTCCGCATGGCAACGGTCCTGATAGACGCAATAATTGACCAGTTTCAGTTTTATTTCATCAAAGGTGAAAGATTTCTTCTCCATAATAGATATGAAAAAGAATGGACAGGGTGCCCATTCTTTATTATAATGTTTTAAATCAAATTAATAGTTGAACAGAGCTCTGCCTTCCATCAGTTCATTTACTTTCTTTCTTACCGAAGTGATAACTTCTTCATTTTTGATATTGTCAACCACCTCAGAAATTAGTCCTGCAATAGTATCCATATCATTTTCTTTAAGACCTCTTGTCGTGATCGCTGCTGTTCCCAGTCTGATACCGGAAGTCGTAAACGGCGATTTGTCATCAAAAGGAACCATATTTTTGTTACATGTAATATCTGCAAGCACTAATGCCTTTTCTGTTTCTTTACCATTTACATTCTTATTTCTAAGATCTACCAGCATTAAATGGTTGTCTGTACCACCACTTACGATATCGAAACCTCTGTCCGTCATTGCTTTTGACAATGCCTGTGCATTGGCTTTAACCTGCTTGGCATAGGTCTCGAACTGACCATCTAATGCTTCACCGAAAGCAACTGCTTTACCGGCAATAACATGTTCCAGCGGTCCGCCCTGAATCCCAGGAAAAACAGCTCCGTCCAATACCTGGCTCATCATTTTTGTTTCTCCTTTCGGTGTTTTGTGACCATATGTATTTTCAAAGTCTTTACCCATCATGATCATTCCGCCTCTTGGACCTCTTAAAGTTTTGTGGGTAGTAGTCGTCACAACATGGCAGTGCTCGAATGGAGAATTCAATAGTCCTTTTGCCACTAAACCAGCCGGGTGAGCAATATCTGCCCAAAGTGTAGCCCCTATTTCATCCGCAACCTCTCTGAATTTAGCATAATCAAGATCCCTTGAATAGGCTGAGAAACCTGCGATAAGCATTTTCGGTCTTTCTCTTAAAGCAACCTCTCTCATCTGATCGTAATCGATAAGTCCTGTTTCTTTCTGAACACCATAAGAAACCACCTGATATTGAATTCCTGAGAAATTAACACCTGAACCATGGGTAAGATGCCCTCCCATTGAAAGGTCCATTCCCATAATTTTGTCCCCCGCTTTCAAAACTGCAAGATAAACGGCAGCATTAGCCTGAGATCCTGAATGCGGCTGCACGTTAACATAGTCAACACCGAAAAGTTCTTTTGCTCTGTTGATGGCTAATGTTTCAACCTCATCTACTACTTCACAACCTCCGTAATATCTTTTTCCGGGATATCCTTCAGCATATTTGTTGGTCAGTACACTTCCCATTGCTTTCATTACGTTCTCAGAAACAAAGTTTTCTGATGCAATAAGCTCTAATCCATGGGATTGTCTTTGTCTCTCTTTTTCAATCAGGTCGAAAATAATGTCCATTTTACTTTTAGTTTTTGAAATTTTTCACCCCAAATGTACGGAATTTCCTGTAAGATTTCTTTATCCCAAAGTCTGATTTCGGAATAAAATTTCAGGTATCGTGTATTAATCCGGGCTTCATTTGTGACTTTTTACTTCAGTGTATAGTTTCTTTTTAAATATAAACTGGCCTTCACCAATAAGATCAGTACGGGAACTTCTACCAAAGGGCCGATAACGCCTACGAAAGCCTGTGCTGAATGAATCCCGAAAACAGCAATACTTACTGCAATAGCCAATTCAAAATTATTTCCTGTCGCTGTAAAAGCAATGGAGACATTTTTATCATAAGGAACTTTGAGCCATTTATTTATTGAGAAACTAATAAAAAACATCAATACAAAATAAATGATCAGCGGGATTGCAATTTTCACAACATCCATAGGCAGTTCCAATATTTTATCTCCTTTTAAACTAAACATTAAGACAATTGTAAATAACAAGGCATATAAAGTAACAGGTGAGATGGCAGGAATGAATTTTTGGATGTACCATTCTTTTCCTTTGAGTTTCGTAAGAAAATAACGGCTTAGAAAACCTGCTAAAAAAGGAATTCCCAGATAAATTAAAACGCTTTCCGTTACATCCCGGATAGGTACAGACACATTAAAATTACCCAATCCTAATTTTTGTGGAAGAATATTAATAAACAGCCAGACCAAAAAACTATAGGATAAAATTTGGAAAATACTATTTAAAGCAATCAGCAAAGCTGCATATTCCCGGTTTCCTTTTGCCAGGTCATTCCAGACAATAACCATGGCAATGCATCTTGCCAGGCCTATAAGGATCAGCCCGATCATAAAATCCGGTTCATTCTTAAGAAAAATAACCGCTAAAACAAACATTAAAACAGGTCCTACGACCCAGTTTAACAATAATGAAACGGATATTACTTTTTTATCCCGGAGCACTTGTGGCAATAGGCTATAATCTACTTTCGCCAGAGGTGGATACATCATCAGGATTAATCCGACAGCTAAAGGGATATTGGTGGTCCCTGAAGAAAATGAATTGGTGATTACAGAAATGCCAGGAAAAAAATATCCCAAACTTACTCCGATGATCATCGCCAGAAAAATCCAGAGTGTTAAATACCGGTCAAGAAATTTTAATTTGGTCTTCATTTTTAATGATTTATTCTGGAAAAGACATACAACATTTCGGCACCGATCTGCAGACTTCTTTCTCTGTATATTCTGCTTTGTTCAGGAGTACCATCTGAAACTTTCGGATCTTCAAATGTAACAGGAATACGTTTCTCGGCACCTGAAATGAAGGGACATCCTTCATCTGCCTGTGAGCAGGTCATAATCGCAGCAAAACCTGTATCTGGATTAAAACTATCATCATATTTTTTAGAAAATCCGATAACAGGTAAAGCATTTTCAGAATACTTAACAGCATATACAGGGTTTTCGCTTTCGCTTAATTTCCAAATATGAAAGCCAGCTTCTGTTAATGTTTCGACAACTTTAGGAAACAAAGCCGTTGTTTCCGTACCTCCGGAATAGCAGTTTACATTAGAGATTTTAAAATAGGCAGATGCAGTTTGAGCCCAGATCTGTGCAAGATGGCTTCTCCGGGAATTATGGGTACATATAAAGTTAATAGATATTGATTCCTGATTTCTTTTTTTCTGCTCTATAAAATCTATTAATGGCTGCAGCACAGCTTTTCTTTCTTCACTGATCTTCAGAGAAAGAACTTCGCCTATATATTTTGTCAGTTTAGGATTCATTCCAGTCATTATAAGGTTAAATTTAGCAACAGCCTGAACCTGGTGTACAGCCTGAATCCTGATGTACTTTTAACTCACTCAAGCTTATTTTTTGCTTTTCCTGAGGAATTCCACAGGCATCTGCTGCCAGACAGGCTGTCAGTTTATTTCTTAGGACAAAGTTTTTACCATTAAATTCCAGATCATATTTCCCAATGGTCTGATCCTGATATTCCACTTCAATTTCAAAATCTCCGATTCCCAGCTTCTCTTCGGACAGGCTGATGATATGCAGCAGTTTTCCGGGCTTAAGACGGTGTTCATAATCTTCTGCATTCCAGAGCTGAAAATTTACACGTTCTTCTTTCCTGATGGTTCCGCCACAGTCGATGAAGTTTTTGGTAACCATCCCTATCTCAGTAACGTGGAAGTGTTCCGGTACCAATCTTCCGTCTTCCAGCTGGAATTCTACATTTTCCAATCCCGGTAAAATGTTTTTAATGTCTGATAATTTCATGATTCAATATTTAATTGTTATAATGCAATATTACGATGATTAAATTCAAAAAAATTTTAGCAGCAATTCTGCTTTTTAACAGTGGAAATAATATTTGAGAAGAAAGCACTTAAAATTTCAAAAGCTTTTTCATCAATACAGTAGCATACGGAATTGCCCTCAATATTTCCTTTGATCAGGCCTGCATTCTTTAATTCTTTCAGATGTTGTGAGACCGTAGGCTGTGCAAGAGGTAATTCATTGACGATATCGCCGCAGATGCATTCATTGACTTTCAGAAGATATTCAATGATGGCAATTCTTGCCGGATGTCCCAAAGCTTTTGCAATCACCGCAATCTTATTCTGCTCATCTGTAAAGAAATCTGTTTTTGTAGCCCCCATGACATTTATTTATATCGCAATATTACGATAATATATTTTAGCCACAAAATTTTAAAGTAAAAATCCCTGCAGAAATTTCCGCAGGGACCGCACCAATTTATAATATATAATTAAAAACTTTCTTCTGCAAGCTCTTTATTGACAATAGCTCCCGTGAAATTTCCCTGAGCAACAGCATTGGCTACAGACCTCATCATGGTCACATTATCACCGCATGCAAAAACACCGGGAATATTGGTTTTATGCATAGAATCAATTTTGATAAAACCATGTTCGGTAAGCTCACAGCCTAGGTCTCCGGAAGCGTCGATATTTTGCTGAAAAGGTATTTTAGCATACAGTGCTTTCAGAGAGATTTCTTTTCCGCTTTTAAAGATGATCTTCCGGATGTTTCCGTTTTCGTGCTCTAGTTTTTCAATTTCGTCTTCAACAAGATTGATATTATTCTGAGCCAGTTTGCTTTTCTGATCTTTAGAAAGAACCGATTCGCCATTACTGAACAGAAAAAGATCTTTTGTGAGGTTATACACCAGTTTTGAAAACTCATAGCCCATATCACCATCTGAAAAGATTCCGGTCACCTGATTTCTCACTTCATAACCGTGACAGTAAGGACAGTGCAGGACTGAAATTCCCCAACATTCTGCAAATCCGGGAATATCCGGCATGATATCCTTCACTCCCGATGCCAGGATCAGCTTTTTAGCATAGAACTTTTCGCCAGCAGAAGTTTCTATTTCAAATCCTTTATCTGTTTTTCTCAATTTTATGACGGAGCCTTCATGAAATTTCACCGTATCATATGCTTCGACCTGTTTGCGGGCAAGATCAGCAATTTCTTTTGGTGCTTTTCCGTCATGCGTTATAAAGTTATGGGAGTGGGGTGTCTGCCTGTTGCATGGTTTCCCGTTATCGATGATCAGGGTGTTTCTTAATGATCTTCCTAAAGACATTCCTGCTGATAATCCTGCATAGCTTCCTCCTATGATAATAACCTCGAAATTTTTCATTTTGCTAAATAATATGGTTGCCAGTTTATTTCATCTTAGCTTTTCGCTTTTCCATTACAAAGTTAAAATAAAATTTCATTAATGCAATATTGTTGCATTAATATTTTGTCATAATACTGAAGATTTATAAAAGAAAAAAGCTGATTTTAAACTTATTAAATTTAAAATCAGCTGTCAGTCAATATATTTATTATTGAATATGATCCGCGAATCAATTATTTTTGAAGAGTTTTAAAATTTTATATCGTGTTTTCATAGGTTTATTCCATGACGGTCAAACTAGAAAATGCTTCACTTTCAGGGTTGTGCCATTACTACTAAGTGCTAATATCCATGCTTCACTTCCTTGATCTCCTCCCTTATTTTTTGGTTAATATCAACTTTTGCTCCTTTAAAACTAAAGATGGTGGTTCCTTTTTCACGGGCAAATTTATTGACAATGGAATCTGCAGCTTTGGAGCTTTCGAAATAAGGGCCTGTTTCTTCTAATTCATCATCTTCTTTGGAAAATTCCTTTACCCGGATCAGGTTCTCATATTTTTCACTGAGATCAAACCAATTAATATAATCCGCATTGAAGGAAACTGCTCTGATTCCTTTCCGGGTATAATAATTAACGGCTCCTGCCTGTCCATAATTATCACAAAGAACCAAAGTTCTGCCACTTTCTGAAAGCCGGGAATACTCTGCATCAACTTTTTGAGCGAGTTCTTTCCATCCCTGCATATCTGCAAAATCCTGAGGTAACGCATGATCTTTACCATCTTCCCACCGGAGCAGTCCCATCTTTTTATATTTCTCAGGATGACTGATGATATATTCCGGGCTTTTATTGGGAAAAGCAAGAGTATATAAAGGTAAAAACAGCAATACAGGAAGCAGGATAAAAAAAGGTTTTAAAAACTTTTTCCAGCCTTTTTCAAATGTATGGGCCAGAAAAACAGATCCGAATGCTATGAAAACGGGATAAAGCCCGACCGCATAATAATCTTTGGCCCTGAAAAACAAAAATAAGGCAATGGTGATTACATACATCCAAAAGAAGGATCTGAACTTTTCAAACGGTTTATAAAAAAGCAGAGCATAAAATCCGGCAATGATGACCAATAATGAACCTATGAAGAAAAGGAGCTGAGATGTAAAGAAATCAAGCCTGTCAACGTGGACCAACTGTCTTTCAGTAAGCTCTTTCATATGATGAACCACGGGAAAATCATAATGGTACTGCCACAAAAGATTAGGAAATACAATTAATAAAGCGACCAGTCCCGCTCCGTAAAGATGAGGCTGAGCAAAGATTTTCCTTTGTTTCGTCAATAGAATGGCAGGAAGAATCCCCAACACAGAAAAGACAATATTATATTTATTCAAAAAGCCTATTCCAAAGATTACGGCAGCAATGTAAAGCCATTTTACTTTTTCAGAATTAAAATACAGTATCAGGACATAATAGATAAGGGTCCAAAGCAATATCTCCAGGGAAGTAGGCTGAAAAAGCATATTGATGCGGAGAAGTACTGAAAGCAGAATCCCTGTTGAAGCCAGAATTTTGGCGTATAAACTACCCTGAAGCTCTTCAATAATTTTCCATACAACAACGATGGTCATTGCTCCGAAGAATGCCGGGAAAAATTTCACCCAAAATACGGATCCTCCAAGTATTTTAATCAACCAGGCCAGCCATGAATTCACAGGAGGAATGGAAAGGTATCCCCAGGCCAGGTGGCTTCCCTGATCCAGATGCAGGTATTCATCTCTGTGTAGCTCATACTCAGAGCTGATCAGGGAATACTGGAGGATGAATTTTACAAGGATAAAGAAAAAGAGAATCAAATAGCTTTTCTTCATAGTTATTAGGTTTGTATGATTATTGTTTCTTTTAAGACAATTTATTAAAAATATCCATTACATCAGTTCAGCCCCATTAAAAATAAAAATCCTGAGAAAAAGTTCCCAGGATCATACAGTTTAAATATAATAGTGTTGTTTACTATTTTTTCTTTTCTTTAAGCTCTTCTTTGTCTTTATCGGAAGGGTTCCATACTTTCACTTCAGAGTCTTTGGTAAGCCCTGAAAGAATCTGCACATTAATACCGTCGCTGGCCCCTAATTTTACATATACTTTTTTGAATTTACCATCCGGCTGCTTCACTTCTACAAAAGGAGTGTCTTTCCCGTTTTTCTTTTCGTACTGAATAAGTGATTCATCCAATAGCAATGCATTTTTTTCAGATTTCAAAACGATTTCACCGTTGGCAGAAAATCCTGCTCTGATGTATTCGTTGTTAGGGTTGTTCACATCCCCTTCTACCGGGAATTTTATGGTTCCGAGGTTATCTTTTCCTTTAGGTGCGATCATGGTCAGTTTTCCCGGGAATGTTTTGTTCTGAAGGGCACCGATCACGATTTTCATATCCATTCCCTGCTTCAGCTTTCCTGCCTGAGCTTCATCAATCTCCCCCTGGAAGATCAAAGAATTAAGGTCTGCAATGGAACATATCGTTGTCCCGGCATTGAATGAGTTGGCCTCGATCACCTGGCTTCCTACTTTTACAGGAACTTCAAGAACAGTACCTGCTGCTTTGGAACGGATCTGCGTGGTTGCAAGACCCTGAAGCTCCGGAGTAGCTCCCGTTTTTACGATCTGCAGTCTTTTCTGAGCTGTAGCCAGCTGCTGATTGGCATTTCTAAGGGCCTGCTGCTGTGAAAACAGTTGCTGCTGCGAGTTTAGGTACTCCTGCTTGGAAATAACGCCTTGCTTGTACAGTTTTTCCTGCATAGAATATTGCTTCTGCATATTATCTACATTCATTTTAGCATTGCTGATCTGCAGCTGAGAGTTCACCACTTCCTGCTGAGCATTGTTTACATCAGCAATATTGGGGATGATTCTCACTGTAGCAATCAGCTGTCCCGCCGCTACTTTATCTCCTTCATCTACCAGAATTTTATCAATGATTCCTGCAATATTCGGCTTGATCTCGATCTCTTCTTTCGGAATGATTTTTCCTGTCGCCATGACTTTGTCCTCCATGTCCTGGTACTTTGGTTTTCTGGTCAGGAAAGCTTCACTTTCTTTAGAATTTGATTTCACGAGATACCCGATCCCGAAGAACAATGCCACTGCAAATAAAAGCCCGAGTACAATATAAATGGCTTTTTTCCAAGTGAATTTCTTTTTCATATATCTAGTTTATTTTTTACGTTTAAAAGGAGAAAAATTAATTGAAAGAATTTAACATTAAAGTCCGTCATTATTTTTCAAATTATTTTATTTTCAAATTAACATATTACTACTCTGATCTCAGGGCTTCAATCGGGCGGATCTTTACTGCACGCTGTGCCGGAATCATCCCGATAATAAGGCCAAGAATTACCATTACAGCCATGGCACCAAATACGTTTGCATAATTTACAGTCGGATTATAGAATGGAAATTCATCCTGATTCTGGGTGACTGCATTTAAAATGATGAGGACAAATATCCCAAACATAAATCCGAGAATTCCCGAAGAGAGTGTAATGACAACACTTTCCAGAAGGATCTGGTTTCTTACTTCAGCCGGTTTCGCTCCTAAAGCTCTCCGTATCCCGATTTCTTTGGTTCTTTCTTTTACCGTGATCAGAAGAATATTCGAGATGGCAATAACTCCTGCAAGAATCGTCAGTGTTCCTACAATAATCGTTAAAAGCTGCATCCCTGTAAGGAAACCTGTCAGTTTTTTAAATTCTTTACCTAAGTTGAAGCTTCCAAAAGCGTTGGTATCTTCGGGGGATACTTTATTTTTGGTCTTCAGCACCTGTTTTACACCTTCCTCTACTCCATTAACGTCTGCATTGGGTTTACTTACAATAGCAAACATATCAATCTGTTCCCCGGCATTATACATTTTTGTATAGGTTGAGAGGGGAATAAAAGCAGTCCGGTCATTTTCAAAACCACCTCCTTTTTTTACTCTGAAAACACCGATCACATTAAAGAATATACCTTTTATATTTACCTGCTTCCCAACCGGATTCTCTTTTTTCTTGGCATCAAAGAAGTTCTTGTAGATCTCTTCTCCAATCACCACAACATTCTTATTTCCAACAACATCAGCATCATTAAGGTAACGTCCGAAAATAAGTTTTTTCTCAGAAATTTTATTTCCCACCGCGTAATCTCCCGTAAGAGAATAAGTGCCGTTTTTACCGTTTCTCGACATGGACTCGCCGGGCGTTCCGGTAAAGCTTCCTCTGGCATTTTGGGGAGAGATATAATCTATGGCAGTAACTTTTCTTTTCAGCATATCCATATCTGATAATTGGAGGTGAACTTCCCTTCCTTTCGGAAATCCTTCATATGGAATGGAGGTTTTCTGAGCCCACAGAAAAATGGAATTGGTTGCAAATCCGGAGAATAGCTTATCGAAACCATTTTCCATCCCTTTTGCCGCTCCAAGAAGACTCACATACAAAAACATTCCCCAGCCTACACCAATCATGGTAAGGAACGTTCGAAGCTTATTATTCCTCAATGAATAATAAATTTCCTGCCAAGTATCTTTTTTAAATAAAATGTTCACTTCTTTGAGTTATAAGTTTATACTATACAATTGATAAACGATAATTGATAAATAATGGGTGATAGAACCGATAAACCTATTTTATCATCACCTTTATAAATTATCATAAGTACATCATTATTCAGTTCTCAGCGCTTCTATCGGTTTGATCCTGGAAGCTCTGTATGCCGGAACGAATCCTGCAATAAGCCCTGAACATACCAAAGCTATAAATGCCATGAAGATTGTTCCCCATCCTACACTTGGGCTTTTAATAAAATATTCTTCAAGACTGTCTCCTATTAAACTCAGTGCCAATACACCCACCGCAACTCCAATAATTCCTGAAACTACCGTGATCACGACACTTTCCTGTACAATAAGAGCGACAATACTTTTCGGTTTGGCTCCAATAGCTTTACGGACACCAATCTCTTTGGTTCTTTCTTTCACGATATACACCATGATATTACTGATCCCGATAATTCCTGCCAGCAATGTTCCCAGTCCGATAAAACCTACAATAATGGTAAGCACTGCCATAAACTGGAACGTCTCGTTCATATTCTGGGCATTATTCCAGACACGGACTCCGTTTT
This sequence comes from Chryseobacterium sp. NFX27, assembly GCF_049887855.1. NCBI lineage: Bacteria > Pseudomonadati > Bacteroidota > Flavobacteriia > Flavobacteriales > Weeksellaceae > Chryseobacterium > Chryseobacterium sp. NFX27. The sequence goes on from NZ_JAGEKK010000021.1 coordinate 86,295, forward strand.
CATCGTCGGGAGCAACATTTTTTCTCGCTTTCAACCGATCTTTCAGCTCATCACCATATTTAATGGCTTCCTGAGGGGTAAGCTTTTCGTTATAAGCAATATATGCGGTAGACACGGTATCGGAACCCTTTTTCATCTGCTGAAGGGTGGTGATAGGAACGGTAATATGCCTTTCATCCCAATCTCCTCCGTCATCGGAAAACACCCCTACCACTTTGAACATGGTTCCGTTGATATTCAGGTCTTTTCCTATCGGGCTTCCGTTCTTGATCAGGTCACGCTGCACCATTCTTCCGATCACCGCTACATTCTGCTTTCTTGCAAGGTCCATAGGTGAAAGATAGCGTCCGTCCAGCATCTTTCTGTTCTCAATTATCTTTTCTCCCGGTTCCGCCCCGTTGATCTGGTACGTACCGCTTTCTTTGCCATACTTTACCATTAAGCTTGTCGTGTATCTTGGGCTGGCATCACCTACTTTCTCTTTATCTGTATTGATCAAGAAATCATAATCTTCATTATCCATCGTCACAGTCCTGTCAGACTGGAGACCTTTATAAGCCAGCGTAGTTTTGCCGGTATAGATCGTAATAAGATTCTGTGCATCTCTTGCAAAACCTTCGGTAAAAGCATTCTGAAGCCCCTTTCCTATTCCGAAAAGAACAACAAAAATAAACAGCCCCAAAGCCACTGTAAACCCCGAAAGCACCGTCCGCAATACATTACTGCGAATGGAACTGAATATTTCCTGCCAACGATCTAGGTCAAACATTTTTTATTGGTATTTTAAAGATTGAAAATTTAAGAGTAAAGATTAAAAAATAGTCTCTAAATTTTCAAATTATCTTATTATCAAATTCAAATCAATACAGTCTATAAAACAATCTGCTTGATAAACTCATCACTTTCTATGATGCCGTCTTTCAGTATCACATTTCTTTTCGTCTGTGCGGCTACATCCGGTTCGTGGGTCACAACGATGATCGTTCTTCCTTCATTATTGATGTCCTGAAGAAGTTTCATAATATCGTGCGTCGTTTTTGAATCCAGTGCTCCGGTTGGCTCATCGGCGAGCACTACTTTAGGATCTGTGATTAGCGCTCTTGCAATGGCTACCCTCTGTTTCTGTCCCCCGGAAAGCTCGTTGGGAAGGTGGCCTGCCCATTGTGCAAGACCTACCTTTTCCAGATATTCCAGTGCTTTCTGATTACGCTCCTTTCTCGGAACGTTTTGGTAATATAAAGGAAGTGCTACATTTTCCAGCGCTGTTTTATAGCTGATCAGGTTGAAAGACTGAAAAATAAAACCCAGGAATTTACTCCTGTACTCCGCAGCTTTTACTTCAGACAGATGCTCAATCGGAACATTATCCAGCTCATAGGTTCCTGAATCTTTTTCATCCAGAATACCAATGATATTAAGAAGCGTAGATTTTCCGGAGCCGGAACTACCCATAATCGAAACAAACTCGCCTTCGGAAATATTAAGATTAATCCCCTTAAGAACGTGCAGTTTGCTTTTCCCCGTATCGTATGACTTATGTAAATCCTGAATTACTAACATGAAGTGATGCTTGTTTTATACCCAATAAGTAGATGTTATTTTCAATTTGTTACAAGAACAAGAATTTATTCAAATATTTTATTGTTTAACTCGTTTAACCTTTATTTATAATAGCTTACAAAAAAGTGTTTAACTGTAACTTTAATTTTTCATTTATTTTTTACTGCTAACCCCTTGTAAGCCATTATCAGTGGTGGTTTCATGTAAATGTGGAAAACTTTTACAGTTAAAACTCAGCCAATTAGTATTTACCCCTTTCAAAATCAGTTCTTTTTTTCGAACTTTGTCATTAGTTCTTTACAAGAAACCTACACTTATAAATGTGAATATGTTTTTCATGTAAATACCAAACATACAAGAAGTTAAGCATTACTTCAATGTTATCCACAGTGATGCAGATTATTTAATTTTAAAGCTATTTTAATATGGGAATTTTCGATAAAAGAGTAAGTTACAAGCCATTTGAATACCCTGAGGTTCTTCAGTTTGTAGAGGCGATCAACAAATCGTTCTGGGTGCATTCGGAAGTGGATTTTACTGCAGATGTTCAGGATTTTCATTCGCAGTTAGAGCCGCACGAAAAACATGCTGTGAAAAATGCACTTTTAGCCATTGCACAGATCGAGGTGTCTGTAAAGACATTCTGGGGAAACCTATACCATCACATGCCAAAACCTGAACTGAATGGTCTTGGAGCTACTTTTGCAGAATGCGAATTCCGTCATTCTGAAGCCTATTCCCGTTTATTGGAGGTATTAGGATACAACGAAGAATTCACAAGCGTAGTAGAAATTCCCGCTATCAAAAAGAGAATCGACTTTTTATCAAACGTTCTGAAACATGCCAATTCTACAACTCCGAAAGAATATGTATCTTCTCTTTTGCTGTTCAGTATCCTGATTGAAAATGTTTCGCTTTTTTCCCAGTTTGCCATTATCCTTTCTTTCACAAGATTTAAAGGTTTCATGAAAAATGTTTCTAATATCATTGCATGGACTTCTATTGATGAGCAAATTCACGCAAACGGTGGAATTTATTTAATCAATAAGATCCGTGAGGAGCAACCTGAACTATTGACAGATTCTGACATCGAAGACATCTACACATTGGTAGATCAGTCTATTGAGCTGGAAAGTGAAATCCTTGACTGGATCTTTGAATTGGGAGAATTAAGCGTTTTCTCAAAAGAAGATCTTCTGAACTTCATGAAATACCGTGTGGACGACAGCTTAAAGAAAATTAATATGGAAACCCGTTACAATGTTTCTCCCGAGCAGTACCGTCCAATGAAGTGGTTTGAAGAAGAGGTTTTCGCAAATTCTATGGATGATTTCTTTGCCAAAAGACCGGTAGATTATACAAAACACGATAAGAGTATTACGGCGAACGATTTGTTTTAAGGAATAATATGACGCGAGCGAAGCGAGCGGCAAAGCAGATAGTATAACAATATCAAACTGAACCTATCAAAGCATTTTACTCAAAAAAAGTTTCTTCATTCCCCGGAATGACAAAATCTCATTCAAAGCATAAAAATGATCAATGTAATCGTAACCTATACCGTAAAGCCTGAATACGTTTCAGAAAACAAATCCCATATTCAAAAGTTTCTGGATGATTTCAAAAATCTTGATCAGGAGACATTTGAATATAAGGTGTATGTAAAAGAAGACGGGGTTACCTTTTTACATTATTCAAACTACATCAATGAAGAAGTTCAGCATGAGGTTTTGAATACCCCTTCTTTTAAGGAGTTTCAAAGATTAAGAGATGAAAGCGGACTGAACGGGACGCACAAAGTGGAAATATTACAATCAATATAAAAAACAACAAAATTCCGGAGCATAAACACTGCTCCGGAATTCGAAAATATAACATCTATGGAAGAACAAAATTCAAATATATGGTGGCTCAACGAGGAGTCTGAGCAAATGCTGAACAGAGGATATCTGTTAAAAGGGGAAACTGTGGACGGAGCCATCGACAGGATTACTACTGCAGCTGCAAAAAAATTATATAAACCGGAACTACAGCCCGCTTTCAAAGAAATGATCACCAAAGGATGGATCAGTTTCTCATCTCCTGTCTGGGCAAATATGGGAACACAGAGAGGTCTTCCTATTTCTTGTTTCAATGTTCACATTCCGGACAGTATTGAAGGAATTACCCACAAAATGGGTGAAGTTATTATGCAGACGAAGATCGGAGGCGGAACTTCAGGTTATTTCGGAGAGCTTAGAAACAGAGGAACTGCCGTAACGGATAACGGAAAATCTTCAGGAGCGGTTTCGTTCATGAAATTATTCGATACTGCCATGGATGTGGTTTCCCAGGGAGGCGTAAGAAGAGGCGCTTTTGCTGCTTATCTGGATATTGACCACGGTGACATTGAAGAATTCTTATCAATCAAAGATATCGGAAGCCCGATTCAGAACCTGTTTACAGGGATCTGTGTTCCCGATTACTGGATGCAGGATATGATCGATGGGGATATGGATAAGCGTAAAATCTGGGCAAGGGTTCTTGAAAGCCGTCAGCAGAAAGGTCTTCCGTATATTTTCTTCACCGATAATGTTAACAGAAACAAACCTCAGGTGTATAAAGACCTGGGAATGCCTGTCAATGCAAGTAACCTTTGCTCTGAGATCATGCTTCCTTCTACAAGAGAAGAATCTTTCATCTGCTGTTTATCTTCCATGAACCTGGAATTGTATGACGAGTGGAAAGATACTGATGCTGTAAAATTAGCTGTTTACTTCCTGGATGCAGTTTTAACTGAATTCATCGAAAAAACAGAAGGAAACTACTATCTTCAGGGAGCCAGAAACTTTGCCTTACGTCACAGAGCACTTGGATTGGGAGTTTTAGGATACCATTCTTATTTACAGAAAAATATGATCCCGTTTGAAAGTTTTGAAGCGACTCAGTTCAATGCGAGAGCATTCAAACATATCAAAGAACAGGCAGAAACTGCTTCAAGAGAATTAGCCAATATCTACGGTGAACCGGAACTGTTAAAAGGGTACGGTTTGAGGAATACCACGACAATGGCTATTGCTCCTACCACTTCAAGTTCTGCAATTTTAGGACAGACTTCTCCCGGAATTGAGCCGTTTGCATCCAACTATTATAAAGCCGGTCTTGCCAAAGGAAACTTTATGCGTAAGAACAAATATTTAGCAAAATTACTGGAAGAAAAAGGTCTTGATAATGAGGAAACCTGGAGAACAATCATGCTGAACCATGGTTCTGTACAGCACCTGAAAGAGCTTACTGACGAGGAGAAAGCAGTATTCAAAACATTCAAAGAGATCTCTCCGATGGAAATTATCTCTCAGGCTGCTCAAAGACAGCAGTATATTGACCAGGCACAGTCTCTGAACTTACAGATTCCATCTACAATGCCTGTAAAAGATGTCAATTACCTTTATATCGAGGCATGGAAAAAAGGTGTAAAAACTCTTTATTATCAAAGAAGTTCTTCTGTTTCTAAAGAAATGATGGTCAATTTTGTGACCTGTTCCGCTTGTGAAGCATAATATTTTAAACAGCAACATTCCATACTATCAAAGAGGCTGTCTCAAAAGGGGCAGTCTTTTTTTGTGTCTCAAAGTTTGCGATCTACAATTTTTCAGGTTTAGATTTCCGTTATTTGTTTTTTCAGGAATTTTTTTGATATTTTAGTAAAAAGCAGG
>NZ_JAGEKK010000022.1:0-76492 GCF_049887855.1 Chryseobacterium sp. NFX27
AATGCATAAACAAAAGGAAATCAAAATGAAAACTTATAAAAGCAAAAACCAAAGCAAAAACAAATTTGCTCTGGTTTAATTATTTATTTTTGTCCTTTAATCTGTATCGGATTTTCAGGACGAGACACAATCTGAACTGTTACAGTAACAGAGTCAAAGGACTTTCCAGATATGTTTTTAAAGTCTGTAAGAACTGAGCTCCCGTAGCACCGTCTACCACTCTGTGGTCACATGCCAATGAAAGCTTCATGATGTTTCCTACCACGATCTGTCCGTCTTTTACAATCGGTTTTTCAATGATCGCTCCTACTGAAAGGATGGCAGAATTCGGCTGGTTGATGATACTTGTAAATGTTTCGATTCCGAACATACCCAGGTTTGAGATTGAGAATGTAGAACCTTCCATTTCATTGGCTTTAAGGCCTTTGCTCTTAGCTCTGGAAGCCATATCTTTTACTGCTGCAGAGATCTGAGTATAGTTCATCTGATCTGTATTTTTAAGTACAGGAACCACTAACCCGTCAGGAATAGCCACTGCTACACCCACATTGATATTTCCTCTGTGGATAATCTTATCTCCTGCCCAGCTTGAATTCACCTGAGGATGTTTTCTTAAAGCAACAGCAGTTGCCTTAATAATCATATCGTTGAAAGAGATTTTGGTATCCGGTAAAGAATTGATTTCTTTTCTGGCCTCAATTGCTTTATCCATATTGATCTCCACCATCAGATAATAGTGAGGAGCAGAGAATTTACTTTCAGCAAGACGTTTTGCAATAATATTTCTTACCTGAGAGTTTGGAGTCTCCGTATCTTCACCCTGAACAAAGCTCAATGCAACCTGAGCCGCTGCAGGAGCAGAAGCTGCCGGCTGAGCCTGTGTCTTGGAAGGCTGGTAGTTTTCAATATCTTTTTTAACGATTCTTCCGTTTTCACCTGAACCGTTAACGCTGTTGATATCAACCCCTTTTTCCTGAGCCATTTTCTTAGCTAACGGGGAAATCGCTACTCTTTCTGAAGAGGAAGAGCTTGCCGCCGGAGCTGCCTTTTCGTCCACTTTGGCTTCAGTTTTCTGTTCAGCAGGTTTTTCAGAAGCCTGAGCTGCTGCTTTTGGAGCACCAACTGCAGAAACATCTGTTCCTTCCGGACCGATAATTGCCAATACTGAATCTACCGGAGCAGCACCACCTTCTTCTACACCCTGCTTCAATAATACTCCGTTGAATTCAGATTCAAAATCCTGAACTGCTTTATCTGTTTCAATTTCAGCAAGAAGATCTCCTTCTTTTACTGTATCGCCTACATTTTTATGCCATTTCGCCACTTTACCTTCCGTCATTGTATCGGAAAGTCTTGGCATTGTAATAATTTCTACACCGGCAGGAACTTCTGCAGTAGTCTGCTCAATGCTGGTACCTTTATTTTCTGTTTTTGATTCTTCTTCAGTCTTTTTTTCTTCGGAACCACCTGCAGCCGGAGCAGCAGCTCCGCCAGTCAGTCCTGAAATATCCTCACCTTCATTCCCAATAATCGCTAAAACAGAATCCACAGCAGCAGCACCGCCTTCTTCTACACCAATATATAAAAGAGTTCCTTCTATTTCAGATTCGAAATCCTGAACAGCTTTATCTGTTTCAATTTCGGCTAAAATATCTCCTTCTTTTACTTTATCTCCTACTTTTTTATGCCATTTCGCCACTTTACCTTCCGTCATAGTATCCGAAAGGCGGGGCATCGTAATTACTTCTGCCATAATTTATTGTATTATTTTTTTAATATGATGATTAATAATAGAAACAGATGATTTTCCACACCATCTATCATTGGATCAACAAATTATTTTAGTTTTCTAATTTATCTAAGAATGGATAGTTTTCCTGAGCATAAACATATTCGTACACTTTATCAGGATCCGGATATGGAGAATTTTCCATGAATTCAATACACTCGTCTACAAAATCTCTTGATTTATTGTCAATCGTTTCCAATTCTGCTTCAGTAGCCCATCCGTTTTCCAAAATTCTGTGCTTTACAAGTTCCATAGGGTCATCATTTTTATGAATCGCTACTTCTTCCTTGCTTCTGTAAGGTTCAGCATCGGACATAGAGTGTCCTCTGTAACGGTAAGTTCTGGCTTCAATGAAAGTAGGTCCGTCTCCTCTTCTTGCTCTCTCGATTGCTTCGTAAGCTGCTTCGGCTACTTTTTCAGGATCCATTGCATCTACGGCAAGGCAAGGCATTTCATATCCTAAACCTAATTTATAGATATCTTCGTGGTTGGCTGTTCTTTTTACAGAAGTTCCCATTGCATATTGGTTGTTTTCTACTACAAATACTACAGGAAGTTTCCAGTTCATCGCCATATTGAATGTTTCGTGAAGCGATCCCTGTCTTGCTGCTCCATCTCCGAAGAAGCAGATATTTACAGCTTTTCTGTCAAAATATTTATCTGCAAAAGCAATTCCAGCTCCCAAAGGAATCTGTCCGCCTACGATACCGTGTCCGCCATAGAAACGGTGCTCTTTACTGAAAATGTGCATAGAACCACCCATACCTCCGGACGTTCCGGTAGCTTTACCACAAAGCTCAGCCATGATTCTCTTCGGATCTACCCCCATCGCCATTGGATGGATGTGGCATCTGTAAGCAGTAATCATACTGTCCTTTGTTAAATCCATTGCATGCGTGAAGCCGGCAGGAATAGCCTCCTGACCGTTATACAAATGTAAAAAACCTCTGATCTTTTGTTTTAGATAAAGAGAACGGCATTTGTCTTCAAACCTTCTCCACATAGTCATATCTTCATACCACTTCAGGTATACCTCTTTAGAAAATTCTTTCATGTGCTAGCTCTTGCTTTTTTATGATGAATATTTGAGCAAAATTATAAAAAAAACTTTGTTTTTATCGTATACATACTAATTGTTTTTTTGCTTATAGTGTTATATTTGAATTTTAAACTTAAATATGGAAGAAAAACAGCCTTCAACAGTACATAAAATTTCAAAAATCATCTCAGATTTTTTCAATCCGCTTGTTTCTTTATTTATTTTTTTCATTTATATGAGTATAAAGGAATATTCACTGAAAGACTCTCTTCTTTACTTTCTTCCTATATTATTAATGATTATTGCACCGGTCGTAATCTGGCTGGTTTGGAATGTAAAGACCGGAAGATATACCAATATGGACGTTTCGAACCGTGTCCAACGGAAAACACTCTATATTTTCATTGCTGCCTGTGTGGTTACCTATCTTGTTTTCAATTATTTAAAAAACGGATATATTGATCTTGTGATGCTGTTTGTTCTGATCCTTGTTTTTACAATGCAGATCAGTAATCTCTATATTAAAAGCTCTATGCATACAGCTTTTAATGTATTTGTTGCAGCCCTGTTCTTCACATTGGACTGGAAAGCCGGACTGGCATGGCTGGGAATTGCTGCTTTAGTGGGAATTACAAGAATTATTTTAAAAAGACATACAGTAAAAGAAGTATTTATGGGTGCCGGAATAGCATTTGTGGTATCTTTTATTTATCTTTATTGCAATATACAATTTCAACATTAAGAACATTCTATGAAAATAAATCATCTTACCGGTGCTGAGGAGAATTTTATGAAGCTGTTTTGGAAGCTTGAAACTTTTTATCTTAAAGACATCATGGAGCAGCATCCTGAACCGAAGCCGCACCAGAATACCGTATCTACTTACCTGAAAATACTGGTTGAGAAAGGTTATATCACAACTCAAAAGGAAGGAAGAATCTTCAAATATACTGTAGTTGTTCCTATGGAAGAATACCGTAAATTCCTGCTAAAAGAGCTTGCCCATAACTTTTTCAATGATTCAGGAAAGGAAATGCTGGAGTTTTTATTTAATGAAAAATTAATATCCCAGGATGACCTGAAGAATTATTTTGATCTTAAAATTGAACTTGTTCCCGCGAAAATTGAAGAACCGAAATTCGAATATGCTGAAGAGGTTTTAAACCCTAAAAAAGTTAAAAAGAGCAAACCAAAAGACAAGGATAAAGACAAGAAGAAAAAAAAGAAAAAAGACTAAGCACAAAATACACGAATCATGAAAACGAAAATCCGGGAAATAACAGGAAAGGCACAGGAGGTTCTGTCGCGCTATCCAATGGTTTTATTAATGGGACTGCTCTCTTCCGCGGGTGCCATTCGTATGTTGGACAGTAAGTATGACCGTGAATCGTTCTTCATTCATTCCAAATTCACTATTTGCTGCTGCCTTGGTATTTCTCTCATGTTTGCGTTGAAAATTCTTTCTCAGAGAATCGGAAAAAGACTGTTACTTGAAATATTGGGAACAGTCTTTCTGATCGGCTTTTTTTTCATTCTCCCTGCAAAAGAAAAAGATTTTACCGAAGTTCACGGCTTTATCATAGCTATTACCTTTCTTCTTTCTCACTTATTGGTTTCTTTTTGTGCCTTTCTTGAAAAGAATAAGGAGCTTAATTTCTGGCAGTACAATAAGAATCTTTTCGTCAATATTTTCCTGACGGCAGTTTTTACAGGCGTGCTTACTGGAGGTGTAGAGCTGGCCATCCTCGCAGTTGACAAATTATTCGATTTTAATTTCAGTGATAATTTATATGCTGATACGTTTTATGTGTTGGCTATTTTGGGAAGTTGTTTTATCTTTCTTCTGTTCAATGATACCGGGCTGAGCTATCTTGAAAAAGACAGTGCGTATCCGGTGATCTTAAAGTTTTTCACACAGTTCGTCCTGATCCCCCTGCTTTTCATTTATCTGGTCATCCTATATGTTTATTCATTTAAAATAGTTATCAACTGGGAACTTCCCAGAGGATGGGTTTCTTATCTGGTCCTGGCTTACAGTATTATCGGCATCCTTGCTTTACTCCTTGTATATCCTCTTAAAGAGGAAAAAGCAAAGTCCTGGGTCAAGGTATTTTCAAAGCTGTTTTATTACACGATAATTCCTTTACTTGTTTTATTATTTACAGCCATATTTACAAGGATCCTTGAGTACGGTTACACAGAGCCCAGGTACTTCGTATTGCTTCTGGCATTATGGCTATTGACTGTGGTTTCTTATTTTGTACTGAATAAAAAGGCCAGCATAAAATTCATTCCGGTCAGCTTATTTATATTTGGCGCTTTCTCATTGATCTTTCCTTATTTAAATGCATTCAGTATCGCTAAAAGAAGTCAGAAAAATCAATTGATGGCTCTTCTGGATAAAAACAAACTTCTGGTCAACAACAAAATAGATTTTCAAAAGAAAGTCTCTGATACTCTCGTTGATGAAATTGCCAATAAATTTGAATTTCTGGCTGAAAGAAAACAAAAAGATTTTCTACTGAATCTAACTGCCGGCAAAACGCATAATCTTTTAGCAGGAGACTTTGAGAACATTCACTCTTCATTGATCAGCAGTACTCTTAGAAATGCTTTTACCCATGTCAATAAGACTTCAGACGGATCAGACTTTAAAAGACTTGTCTTAGAATCGGAATCAAAAGTAACGAACATTCAAGGGTATCAGTACTTAATCAATTTTGACAGCTATAATCAGGAATCGAAATCTATCAATGGAGATACATTTATGATAGACAGCCAAACCGGAGGCAATAATAGAAAAACCATAAAAGTAACTCTTAATTCAGAGGAAACGATAGATTTTAGCTCAGCCATAGATACCCTGTTCGGAAACAATGCCGGCAATTCCGAAACTGTAAAAATGAAAGAAATCTCTATGGAAAGCGATTTAGGAAAATACCACATCAAAATAGTTTTTCCAAGTATTTCAAGAGAAAACTCTCCTTACAGTAAGCAAAAGAATATATTCTATAGTAATGCAGCATTGCTGATCAAAGAAAAATAGAAATAATAAGGCGGCTAAGGGGAAGTACAGTTTTGTATAACTCTGCTGAATGAAATGCCCTTGTTTTCCTTATTAAAATGCCGGAAATTCTACTTTATTTGCCTTTACGATAAAACATTATTTTCAGCGTTTTTCTTGTCTGAGCTCAGTTTTAATAATAATCATCGAAAAAAAACAAAAAGAAAACAACTAAAAATAATTATCCCTTCCTGAAATAATCAGCAAATGCCAATTACAATCAGGAAGGGATAATAATGCATAAAAAAAGCGGCTAAAAAGCCGCCTTATATTTTTACCAACGGTTTCCGCCGCCGTTACCACGGTTGTTTCCACCGCCGTATCCGCCGCCATTACCACGGTTGTTTCCTCCGCCGTATCCGCCGCTTCTGTTGTTGTCAAAGCTTCTTCTTGGTTTTTCTTCTCTTGGTTTAGCTTCTGATACGTTCAACTCTTTTCCGTTAAATTCTTTCTGGTTAAGAGCCTCGATAGCTTGCTTTCCTTCTTCATCACCCATTTCTACAAAACCGAAACCTCTTGAACGGCCAGTTTCTCTGTCTGTAACAATTTTAGCTGATGATACATCACCAAATTCTGCGAATAGATCGTGCAACTCATACTCTTTAGTTGCGTAATTGATGTTTGAAACAAAAATGTTCATTTTAAATAAAAATTAAAAATTAATAAAAATTTGGTATATAAAAGAAAAACAACATAAATTAATGAACAAATATTGATTCCAAATATAAACGTATGCAAGATACAATTAAAAATTTTAAATCAAAGTTTTTTTTAATGTATTTGTCACATTTTAATGAATTCAAAGCTATTTTTTATTGATTAATAATAAATAAGTATTGCTAATAACTAAAATTTTACTGAAATTTACCAAAAGTTAAAGTTAGTTAACATAATAAATTATTCTGTAAAGTGCAAAATACAACCTTTTAAAAGAGAAACAGCCCTATGCCTATTGTAATAAACCTTGATGTGATGATGGCTAAGAGAAAAATGTCACTGAACGAGCTTTCAGGAAAAGTAAATCTCACCCTATCCAATCTATCCAATTTGAAAACCGGAAAAGCAAAAGCAATCCGCTTCAGTACGCTTGATGCCCTATGTAAAGCTCTGGACTGCCAGCCCGGTGATATTTTAGAATTCACAGACTAATCTGAATTTAAACCGCAAGTATCTATGAATATGTAACCTTATTAATAACCTATATGAAACATACTACAAATTATATCAACACCTTTATTGAAGTTGCCGACGACTGCCCTATTTCCCAGGCTGAGACACCTCAGGAAAAGAAAGTAAAGACATTAGCAGAGCTTCAGTATGAGCAAATCATAAGAAATCCTTACCGCTACACCTCTGACGATATCATATTCGAATGTTATGCGCTGAAAAATGATATCCCGGAAAGCGAAAAGCAGCAGGCAAAAATACAGTTTTTCTCCAAAGGACAGCCTTGTCTCAGGTGTTCTCCACTGTCCAAACGTTATGGATTCGGAACTCATCATAATGAAGAAGGAAAAGTAGCCCTGTTTCCCGTTGAAAGTAATGAATATCAAAAATTTTTAAAAGATCCTGCAGTGAAAAAAGTAAAAGCAATGCGCTCCAAGAAAATATAATTGAGAAAATGAATCATGTCCTTCAGATCAGTAAATACCGTTTCTTTGATAAACCCAGTTTTTAACACTAAATTTGTGGAGCAAATTATCAAAACATGAACTATCATACCAGAAAATGGGTAAAGCCCGAAGATCTGAATCCCAATCATTCTCTTTTCGGAGGAAGACTTTTACAGTGGATCGATGAAGAGGCTGCGCTTTACGCAATCATTCAGTTGGAAAATACAAAAGTGGTTACAAAATTTATTTCAGAGATTAATTTTGTAAGCTCTGCAAAACAGGGAGACATTATAGAAATAGGTATTGAAGCCACACATTTCGGATCTTCATCTGTTACCTTAAAATGTAATGTAAGGAACAAAATGACCCACCAGACGATCATTACTGTGGACAAAATCGTAATGGTGAACCTGGACAGCGAAGGAAACCCTGCTCCGCACGGAAAAACACAGATTGAATTTGTAAAAGACAGACTCAGCAAACCATGAAAATTTTCATAAAAAACATGGTGTGTAACCGCTGTATTTCTGCAGTGGAAAAAATATTCAGCGAGGCTGGTATAACAGTAAACTCTGTAGCCTTAGGGGAAGTAGAAACCAACAGTGATGTGTCAGCAGAAAAAATGCTGACCATAGAAAAAAGTCTTCTCGAGACTGGATTTGAGAGGATCAAAGATTCTACCCACCAGCTTATTGACAAGATCAAAAATATGATCATCATCAAAATCGGTGAGCTGGACATTGATGAAAACTTTCTTCTCTCTGAGTTTTTAAGTTCAAAAATCCCCAAAGATTACAGCGCTCTTTCCAAAACCTTTTCTCAGAACGAAAATATTACCCTCGAACAGTTTTTTATTCTTCACAAAATAGAAAAAGTAAAAGAACTGCTTCTTTATAATGAACTCACCCTTACAGAAATTGCCGGGAAGCTGGGCTATAAAAGTGTTCAGCATCTTTCCTCCCAATTCAGGAATACTACAGGCTTTACGCCAACTGAATTCAAGAAACTGAAGGATCATCAGAGGAAGACTTTGGATAGTTTTTGAGTTTGAGTGTAGGAGGGTTTTAGAGTAAAGGAGTTTTTAAAATACTCAATTATTACAATATCAGAAACCTTCCCACTCTAAAACACTCAAACACTCCGACTCTCCCACTCTCATAGCAGGCAAAATTTTATAACTATTATCCTTAAATTTATAACAGCCTTACCAATTCATTTTGGAAATTTGCATTATAAATTCAAGAATCATGGAGAGACAATATAATATACTCGGAATGACCTGCTCCGGCTGTCAGAAAAAAATTTCTGAAAAGCTTAACTCTATTGAGGGAGTTACTGCCGACGTAAATCTGGAAAACAATACGGCAACCATCACGTCTGATAAGGAAATTGAACTGTCGGTTCTGAATAATGCTTTAGAAGAAATAGGAAAATACAGGCTGGCAGACCCAAATCAACCTACGGAAACATTTGTAACCCCCCAGGACAGGGTTTCTCCTTCATCAGTATATTACTGCCCGATGGAATGCGAGGGTGACAAAGTATACTTTAAACAGGGTGAAAGATGTCCGGTCTGTAAAATGTATCTGGTTCCCATCGAGGAAAAACAGGCTAAAGATCCCAATTATAAGCCCACCTACTCTTCCTCTAATCTACCCGAAAATTTTAAGAACAGCATTGGAAAGTATTACTGTCCTATGTTCTGTGAAGGGGATACAGTATATGATGAGAAAGGTGACTGCCCGGTTTGCCATATGCACCTTGAAAAAATTACTGAAGATTTAGTTAAAAATATTTCATCTCACAATCATCATTCTCACCATCACGGTCACAGCCATCATCATGAAGCTCCCAAAGTGACGGATGATATGGCTGGAAAATATTACTGTCCGATGTACTGTGAAGGCGACAAAACCTATGATTCCAATGTAGGCTGCCCCGTCTGCGGAATGGACCTTGTAAAATATCCGGAAAAGAAAACCGCAAAATATACCTGTCCTATGCATCCTGAAATCATCCGTGATGAACCGGGTGACTGTCCGATATGCGGAATGGATCTGGTAAGAATGCCAGACAGCGGAGAAGATGAAGAGGATGAAACCTATAATATCCTGAAAAAGAAGTTCTTGATTTCTCTTGCCTTCACTATTCCGGTTTTTATTCTTTCGATGGGCGGAATGTTCATCAATTTTCCTTTTTCCCATAAGATACAAGGGTTTATTGAGCTTGCCTTAACGCTTCCCGTGATGTTTTATTCGGGATGGTTCCTGCTGAAAAGAGGCTGGGTTTCTTTTAAAACGTGGAATTTAAATATGTTCAGTCTGATTGCTTTAGGTGTTGCAGCAGCATTTATCTTCAGTATTGCCGCCTTAGCTTTTCCTGATATAATCCCTCATGAAATCAGAGGTCACAATCATGAAATTCCTTTATATTTTGAGGCGGTCTGTGTGATCTTAACACTTGTAATTTTAGGACAGCTTATGGAAGCTGCCGCCCATAAAAAAACTGGAAATGCCATCAAGGAACTGATGAATCTTTCTCCCGATGAAGCCAATCTCATCATAAACGGAGAAGAAAAAAGAGTATTGCTTTCCCAGGTAAAAATCGGAGACCTTTTAAAAGTGAAACCTGGTGAAAAAATCCCCGTTGACGGTAAGATTACCGAAGGAAGCTCTTTGGTAGATGAAAGTATGATTACGGGAGAGCCTGTTCCTGTGGAGAAAAACACAGATGATAAAGTTTCTTCAGGAACGATTAACGGAAACAAGGTGTTCATCATGAAAGCTGAAAAAGTAGGCGATGAAACCCTTCTTTCACAGATTATTAAAATGGTTAATGAAGCCAGCCGGAGCAGAGCCCCGATACAGAAACTGACTGATAAGGTTTCCAAAGTGTTTGTTCCTGTGGTAATTCTGATTGCTGTTCTTACTTTTATTTTATGGCAGTTTTTCGGACCGGAAGGAAAAAGAAGCTTATTTGCATTCGTAAATGCAGTTGCGGTATTAATTGTAGCATGTCCGTGTGCCCTTGGTCTGGCAACTCCTATGTCCCTGATGGTTGGAATCGGAAAAGGAGCTAAAAGCGGAATTCTCATTAAAAATGCAGAAGCACTGGAACAGATGCATAAGGTGAATGTTCTGATCACAGACAAAACAGGAACTTTAACAGAAGGAAAGCCTTCTGTAGAATATATTGAGACTACAGGAAGCGGAGATAAAAATGAAATACTGAAACTGGCTTTTTCTCTTAATCAAAACTCGGAACATCCACTATCCAATGCGGTGATCAAAAGAGCAAAAATTGAAAATTTAACTGCTGAAAAGGTGGACTACTTTGAGAACATTTCAGGAAAAGGAGTTCAGGGCAAAATCAATGGAAAAACAGTTTATTTAGGAAATGAAAGCCTTCTGATTTCCAACCATTTGCCTGTTCCACAGGAATTAAAGCAAAAAGCAGTCGAAGTACAGTCCAAGGCACATACCATCTCTTATATTGCGCAGGATAAAACGGTGCTTGGCTTCATCAGCTTTACCGATAAAATTAAAGAAACTTCCAAAAAAGCAGTTCAGCGTCTGATGAATGAGGGAATTGACGTGATCATGATGACCGGTGACAATGAACATACGGCCAAGGCCGTTGCGGACGAGTTAGGAATCAAACATTATAAAGCAGGCTGTCTTCCGGAAGATAAGCTGAATGAGGTGAAAAAACTTCAGCAGCAGGGTAAAATCGTAGCAATGACCGGTGATGGGATTAATGATTCCCCTGCCCTGGCCCAGTCTGATGTAGGGATTGCTATGGGAACAGGAACCGATGTCGCTATGGAAAGTGCTGAGATTACCCTATTAAAAGGCGATATTTTAGGCGTTGCAAAAGCCAAATTGTTAAGTGAAAAGCTTCTTAAGAATATTAAAGAAAACCTGTTTTTTGCGTTTATCTATAATGTATTGGGAATTCCGGTAGCGGCAGGCTTATTGTATCCTTTCTTTGGAATACTGTTGTCACCTATGATTGCAGCAGCAGCAATGAGCGTCAGTTCACTCTCTGTTATTCTGAACTCACTGCGGCTGAACTCTGTAAATCTTGATGCAGATATAAAATAAGTCATGAAAAAAGAAAGTCTTTACATTGGATGTTCGGGATTTTATAATAACGACTGGAAAGGGTCGCTATATCCTGAAAGTACCCAAAGTAAAGACTTTCTTACCTTATATTCCGCGACTTTCAATACAGTGGAGATCAATTCCACTTTTTACAGAAAACCAACTGCTAAAACACTTCTGAAATGGTATGATGAAACACCCGCTGACTTTAAATTTTTCATTAAAATACCAAAAACCATTTCCCATGAAAAACGGCTGAAAGACGCTAAAGAAGATATTTCAGAATTCTGTAAACATATCCAAATTCATTTAAAGGAAAAGCTTTCCGGATTCCTGTATCAGTTTCCGCCTTCATTTAAAAAATCGAAGGAAAATATTGATCTGATATTGGCAAGCCTTGATTTCAATTATTTAAACGTGATAGAATTCCGTCATACCTCCTGGTGGACTGATGAAATTTTCACTGTTTTAAAAGAAAATAATATTGTTTTTTCCGGAGTCAGTTTTCCCGGTGATCTTCCTGAAAAAATAATAATCAATCATCCTGAAGTTTTGTATTACAGACTTCACGGAAAACCAATTCTCTATAAATCGGAATACAGTTCGGATTTCCTTGATGATCTGGCCGGAAAAATCAACCATTCAGGAAAAAAAACATTTGTATTCTTCAACAATACATGGGGCACTGCTGCCATTAAAAATGCGATATATCTTAAGGGGATTTTAAAATAAGTCTTTATGTTCTCCGTCATCATCTTAATTCTCTTTGCTATTCTATATTTAGAAACAAAATTCAGTAGTTTTATTTATTCAATTAAAATAATTCTCCAAAACAGGAAAAATATTTTAAACTCAACAGAAATAGAGAAAAGCTATTGTTTTTATAATTATAAATGTTAAAATCAGAGAAAAAGAAAAAGATAATTTAAAACCTTTTCATTCATTAAGAATTACGTTTAGATAAGTTCTTAAAATAAAATTAAAAAGCTACATTTTAGCAGACACTGGCATATAATTTGTTAATATTTTAAAGATAATTTAACATTTTTTAACGATTTAAATCTCCAGTATCTTTATGAGAAAAAATTTTGGGGGAAAGTCAAAAAACATGACTTTTCTCGGGATGACTGCATTGATGAGTGCGGCCTCAATTATATTTAACGGCTGCAACGGCAAAACTGATGTGAAAGAGTTTGAAAAAACAGTTTCACTGGAACATCCCACCGTGAAAACGGTCCCCAAAATAGATGATGAGAACATAGAATCCGATAAAAGAATCATTTACCTTACTTTTGACGATGGTCCCAACCAGGGAACGGAAAATCTCCTTAAAATATTAAATAAAAGGAATGTGTGTGCTACTGCTTTTCTGGTAGGAAAACACGCCTATGGAAGCAAAAGACAGAAAGATGATATGGAACTTTTAAAAAGCAACCCTCTGATCGAGCTTGCCAATCACAGTTTTAGCCATGCTCATAATAAATACACCGATTTTTATAAGAGCCCTGAAGCTGTAATCCATGATTTTGATATTGCCAAAGACAGTCTTAAGCTTTACGATAAGATAGCAAGAACGCCGGGAAGAAATATCTGGAGGCTGAACAATATTAATGTTACCGACATTAAAAGTTCCACCGATGCTGCAAACGGTCTTAGAAAAGCAGGCTATAAAGTGATCGGCTGGGATCTTGAATGGAGACCTTCTCAAAAAATGACCTTAAAAGGAAGTCATGAGGACATGATCAAAAAAGTGGACAGTATTTTCCTGAATGACCTGGAGAAAACATCACGACACCTGGTTTTCCTTACGCATGACCAATACCTCAGGGATGCCGATTCCATCAATGAACTGGATATGTTTATTGAAAAGCTGCAGAAAAGCAATAAATTTGTATTCAGAAAAATCTCTCAGTATCCGAAGATCAATGATATTCTTAATTAATGTAACAATGTATCAGTGTAGCAATGTAACAATTTAATGATGTGTTGAATAAATTACATTGGTGCTAACCTAGAACCGGTAACCTGCAATCCCAACAACAATTTTACAGATTCATTAGTTTTTTGCTTTTAAAATTCAGAAATTTGCATTCATGGATATTAAAGAAAATTATAACGCAATAAAAAACCAGCTTCCCGCGGGAGTTCAGCTGGTTGCCGTTTCCAAAACACATCCTGCTCAGACTGTTCAGGAGGTTTATGATCTGGGACAGAAAGTCTTTGGTGAAAACAAGGTTCAGGAGCTTATGGAGAAATACCCTCTCCTTCCAAAAGATATCCAATGGCACCTGATCGGGCATCTGCAGACAAATAAAGTAAAATATATTGCTCCTTTTATCGATACCATCCAAAGTGTGGATTCTGAAAAGCTTCTCGCTGAAATCAGTAAAGAAGCTGAAAAGAACGGCAGAACTATTAAAGCCTTACTTCAGGTAAAAATTGCAGCAGAAGAAACTAAGTTCGGACTTGATATTTCTGAAGCAAAAGCATTATTTCAACAGTATATTGACGGAAGATTTTCTAATGTTGACATCACAGGTTTAATGGGAATGGCCACATTTACAGATGATAAAGAACAGGTGAAAACAGAGTTTTTAATTTTAAAGAGGCTTTTTGATGAATTAAATCAATTAAAAACACTTGAAACTTTATCTATGGGAATGAGTGATGATTTCCCGGCTGCCATTGAATGTGGTGCCAATTCCGTACGGGTTGGATCCGCTATTTTCGGCAGAAGAGATTACTCAAAATAGTATATTTAGGTATGGTTTTTGCTAATAATTGAATCAAAAAATCTAAATTTGCAACTATGCAAAAAATCCTTATTGTAGAAGACGAAAAAGCAATCTCGGGAGTATTACACAGTATTCTTTCTGATGAACTTACCGATTACGAATTTGTTATCGCTGAAGATGGCCTTGAAGGCTACAAACAGATAGAAAAAGAAGATTTCGCATTGGTGATCTCTGATATCAAGATGCCTAAACTTTCAGGAACAGAACTCTTAAAGCAAAGTATGATCTTAAAGCCTGAAAGCACATTTATCATGATCTCAGGCCACGCGGATATTGATTCTGCTGTTTCCTGTCTGAAAGAGGGTGCATATGACTTTATTTCCAAGCCGATAGACATCAACAGACTGATTACCAGTGTTAAAAATGCTTTAGCTAAAGAAAGTCTGAAAAAGGAAAATAAAAATCTCCAAACTGAAAATAAGACCTTAAAGAAAAAGGTCAACAAAAAATACCAGATGATCGGTGATTCTCCTGCTTTGAAAAAGATCCAGGATATGATCGAAAAGGTAGCTGCTTCTGATGCCCGTGTTTTGATTACGGGACCTAACGGAGCCGGAAAAGAATTGGTAGCACACGCTATCCACAACCAAAGTGAACGTGCAAGAGGCCCGATGATCGAAGTAAACTGTGCTGCGATCCCTTCTGAGCTTATTGAATCTGAGCTTTTCGGACATGTAAAAGGTTCTTTTACAGGAGCGATTAAAGACAAGCAGGGAAAATTTGAGCAGGCGAACGGAGGAACCATCTTTTTAGATGAGATTGGTGATATGAGCCTTATTGCTCAGGCTAAGGTTTTGAGAGCATTGCAGGAAAGCAAAGTTTCTCCTGTAGGAAGCGATAAGGAAATAAAAGTTGATGTAAGGGTAATTGCAGCAACGAATAAGAACATGCAGAAGGAAATTGAGGAAGGAAAATTCAGAGAAGACCTTTACCACAGGCTTTCTGTAATTGAAATCTATGTTCCGCCGTTGGATGACAGAAAAGAGGATATCAAATTATTGGTAGATCATTTTTCCGGATTAATTGCCGATGAGCATGGTACTGCCGTGAAAAAGTTTGATGATAAGGCGATTGATGCGCTTAAAGTTCTTTCATGGACCGGAAATATCAGAGAACTGAGAAATGTTGTGGAAAGATTAATTATTCTTGGTGGAAACACTGTTTCTGAGGAGGATGTTGCAAGTTTTGTAAGGAAATAATTTAATTGAACATTAAATATATGATAACAATTTGCAGTAGCCTTACTGCAAATTTTTTTTGCTCTATTTTTAAATATTAAACTCTATATGAATCATAAAATACTATGAACTTTTTAAACAAAAACTATACGAAAGAATGCCTCACCCTGGCTCTTCCTGTGATGCTTACGCAGGTTGGGCAGGTCTCGGTGAATCTGTTCGACAATATCATTGTCGGAAAACTTTTAGGAGCGGATGCGCTGGCTTCCGTTTCATTGGGAAATGCCGTATTTTTCTCGGTGTTCGTACTGGCATTGGGATTTTCATTTGCCATACCGCCTCTGGTTTCTGAGGCACATTCCAAGCAGGACCACGGAACTATTAATTCTGTATTCAGCCACGGATTTGTGATCAATATGTCTGTAGGGGTTATTTTAATGGCTGTTTTGCTTTTAGGGATGCCGCTACTCTACCATTCCGGGCAGCCAGAGAAGATCATTCCGAATACGGTAGACTTTCTGGGTATTATGGCGATCAGTATGATTCCGTTCATGGCTTTTCAGACGCTTCGTGAAGTTTCTGAAGGTCTGTCTTATACCATCGGTGTTACAAAAGCTACGATCATTGCAAACATTATTAATATTGTACTGAACTATGTTTTCATTAAAGGACTTTGGATCTTTCCTGAAATGGGGGTAAAAGGATCAGCTTTAGCAACACTGATCTCCAGAATATTCATGGTCGTATTTCTTTATTTCGTATTGGTTAAAGAGAAAAAAACAAGAAGATATATTAAAGATTTTTCTTTAAAAATTCAGGTTTTCTCCAAAAATATGTTTGACAGAATGGTGAAACTGGGCCTGCCTACCGCTTTACAGATGTTCTTTGAAGTGACAGCTTTCGCCGGTGCAGCATTTATCTGCGGGCTTATTTCAGCTCACGATATTGCCTCTCACCAGATTGCTTTAAGTATGGCTTCATTTACCTTCAACCTTTGTGTAGGGTTCAGTGTAGCTTCAACGGTTATGATCGGAAGAAAGCTTGGTGAGCAGAACTTTGTTGAATTAAGAAAAGTAGGAATTAACAACCTGAAAATCGCCTTTATTTTCATGTGCATCTGTGGATTGGTCTTTATTCTGGGAAGAAATATATTACCTACTTTCTTTACTAAAAAAGAAGAAATTGAAGTGATTAGCCTTGCATCGAAATTAATGATCATTGCTGCTTTATTCCAGCTTTCGGACGGAATCCAGGTAACGGCTTTAGGGATGCTCAGAGGACTTCAGGATGTGAAGATCCCATCAATCTATACTTTCATCGCTTATTGGGTGATTACCATTCCTTTAGGATATTTCTTATGTGTCACTTTAAAAATGGGTGCTTTCGGAATGTGGATTGCTTTAGGACTGGGTCTCACAGTTTCTGCCGTTTTCCTGGTGAAGCGATTTTTAAATATGTCTGCGAAGAGAATAAATCAGAAACAGAACATAACAATAGATCAATTGGGAGATTAAATTCTATCGATTATATTTAAAACATGTTGCGCGAAGTCTCCGACTTCGCGCAACATGTTTTATGCATCAATTCTTATAACAGTAAAATAAGTATGAATGTATTATTCTTTTCCGTCCTGAAATACCAGAGACTTATCCTACTCTTTTTCCTAAGATCGTCAGACTTCTTTCTATTCCATCCAGAACTGCGACATCAGGAAACATTCCCCATTCTTCAAATCCAAAATTTCTGAAGAGTTTCAAACTGGCTTGATTATGGGAGAAGATAAATCCGAGCAGTGTTTTTATTCCCAGACCCGGAGCACTAGCTATACAGTATTCCATTACTTTTTTTCCGTATCCTTTTCCGCGGCAGGATTCATCGAGGTAAATACTCATTTCAACCGTTCCGTTATAGGCCGGTCTTCCGTAAAATGAAGAAAAACTGACCCATCCTACCACTTCATAACCATTTTCAATAATCCACAGGGGTCTTGTTTCGGGGTTATGTTCGTCAAACCATTTCTTCCTGCTTTCTACAGTGACATTTTCTGTATCAGCAGTCACCATTCTTGAAGGAATGGTAGAATTATATATCTCAACTATTTTTTCTAAATCGTTCGGTGCAGCATTTCTGAATTGCAGGTCTTTCATTTTGGTAGATTCCGGCTTTATTTCGTGCAAAAATACGGAGGATAAAGTTTTTTACACAGAAAATCAGTCAATAATTGTAATTAATATGAGGGATGAAAAATGGTTACTATTCATCTTTTTAGATATCCTTGTCAAGGTTTTGAACCTTGACAAGGATATTGCCCGAAATTTTTAAGGTAAAAAAACAATCTAACTGGTTCTTCCACGAAAACATACCAGTAGCCTTTTCGCAATCAATAGCTTTCTTCTCTCATCCTCCATCTTCGTTACTTTATTTATCCAGATTCTTCAAAGTTCGGTTCAGACTTCTCACTGTAATTCCCAGATAAGCAGCCATATCTTCTTTTGAAATCTCTATTTCCTGTTGAGCCTGCAATTCAATAAGCTGTGCTAAAGTATGTTCAGCCGCATACAGCTGCTGATAAGAGGCTCTTTTGGATGTATTGACAATACGTTCGGCAAATACATCCAGCAACAGATTATTCAAGGAGATATCAGTTTTAATCAAAGCTCTGAAATACGGTATAGCTACAGCATAAACAGTGACATCCGTAACCGCTTCAATACTGCAAAGGCAGGGAATATTCCGTATCAGCTCTATCTCCCCGATGATCTCTCCTTTCCCCAGGAATTCAACAATATATTCTTTATCGTTCTCTTCAACAAAAAAACATTTGGTAATTCCCTCTTTGATCAGCATTACTTTAGAGGATGTTTCGCTCTGCGTGAATATTCTATCGCCTTTGGAAAAAGATCTTACTGCGATATCTTCTTTACGTTCCTGTTTTTCGTATAGATCTTCCAGATAGTTTAAAAATAGCTGATTGGTCCGTAACATATTATATCCGGGACAAATGTCCTTTTCTGTTTGAATTTTTATATTGAATTTTGTCACGAGAAAAATACAAAAGTAAAATGAATAATCATATAACAACCATCGCTTTTGATGCAGATGATACACTTTGGATCAATGAACCTTATTTTCAGGAAGCTGAAAAGGAATTTTGTACACTGCTTGAAGATTATCTGCCACAGCATTCTGTTTCTCAGGAACTATTCACGACCGAAATGAAGAATCTTCATCTCTACGGTTATGGCGTAAAAGGTTTTATGCTGTGTATGATAGAAACCGTCAGCAGGATTTCAGAAGGTACAGCATCCATGCAGTTGATTAACCGCACCATTGAGATAGGCCAGGAACTGCTGCAGAAACCTATAGAATTGTTAGATGGAGTCACAGAAACATTGGATAGGTTAAAAGGGAAATATAGACTGGTAGTGGCAACAAAAGGCGACCTGCTGGATCAGGAGCGAAAACTTAAAAATTCAGGACTTCAGGGGTATTTTCATCATATAGAAATTATGAGTGACAAGAAGGAAGCTGATTACCAGAAACTGTTGAAACACCTGGACTGCCAACCAGAACAATTTCTAATGCTCGGGAATTCTATAAAGTCGGACATTCTTCCAGTACTGGAAATCGGAGGTTTTGCAGCACACATTCCTTATCATGTGACATGGAGCCACGAACAACATGAGCATCACTTAGAGCATGAAAACTTTATGGAACTGAAAAGTATTGATGAAGTGTTGAAATACTTATAAAAAATAATCCCGTTCTCAATAATGAACGGGATTTGTATTTAAATATTTTATTTCTTCAGACACTTCTCAAGGAACTGATCCTGTTCCCATAAAAGGTGTAAGATATTTTCTTTAGCTACATAACCATGAGATTCTTTCGGAAGCAGAACCATCTTCACAGGAGCTCCCAAATTTTTAAGAGCCTGGAAATATCTTTCCGTCTGCAAAGTAAAAGTTCCGGGATTGTTATCAGCATCACCATGTACTAAAAGCATTGGTGTCTTCATTTTATCAGCATTCATGAATGGCGACATGGTGTTATAGATTTCCGGAACATCCCAGTAATTTCTCTGTTCGCTCTGGAATCCAAACGGAGTCAGCGTTCTGTTATAAGCTCCACTTCTGGCAATACCACATGCAAAAAGCTTAGAATGCGTTAAAAGATTGGCCGTCATAAAAGCACCGTAAGAATGTCCTCCTACAGCCACTTTCTTTTTGTCGATGTATCCTAGCTGATCGACAGCATTGATCGCAGCGTCTGCATTCGCTACCAGCTGCGGAATGAAGGTATCATTAGGTTCAGTTTTTCCTTCTCCGATAATTGGGAAAGCAGCATCATCCAGCACAGCATAGCCTTTTGTAGTCCAGTATACGAAAGATCCGTAATAGGGGAATGTAAAGTCATTAGGGTTCTGGGTATTCTGTCCTGCAGTATTCTTATCCTTGTATTCTGTAGGATAAGCCCAGATCAGTAAAGGAAGCTTTTCTTTTTTAGCTTTTCTGTCGTAATTGGCAGGCAGGTAAAGAGTTCCCGTTAAAGTAACACCGTCGTTTCTTTTGTAGGTAATTACTTCTTTATAAACGTCTTTAATACTTTCAAAAGGGTTCGCAAATTGAGTTACCGGTTCTGCTTTATTGGATTTAATATTCTTTTTAAAATAATTCGGATACAGGCTTGGAGACTGCTGAGTCGTTAGAATTTCGCCTTTTGAAGGATTCAGGATATCAATGATTTCCTCCTTGCCGTTCTTAATGTTAGACGTATACAGTCTTTTCTTTTTTAGGGACTTTACATCCATTTCATCGATGAAAGGATGCTGACCGTCTTTCGTAAATCCGTCTCCAATCAGGTAGGTCTTCCCTCCTTTCATATCAATTACATATCTTCCGTACTGATTTTTTGTAGTGCTGAAATTCCCGGGATCACTGTAAACATCCTGGTAATTTCTGTCATCAAAAACTTTCGATTCACCGTTATTAAGATCCACAAGGAAAGATTTGGTATTTCTTGTATCATACCATCCTTCAGAAACTATGGCATAGTGATCATTGGTCCAGCTTACGCCTTCATATCTCTGTTTTGTTTTAAAGAATGATTTTGGTGCAGCGGTAAACGGAGCCTCCCATGTAAAGATCTCATCCCTGTACTCAGCAGATTTAGACTGGTCACCTCCATCCAGTGCTTCAGCGAATGTTAAAGTAGCCGGCGCGTCACTTCTCCAGCCCATGCTTCTTTTCCCTGTTCTTACAGATGAAAATCCTTTTGGCATTATTTCATTTAAAGGAACATCGTTTACCACTTTCACTGCATTCCCTTTCATATCGTATACGGTAGTTGTCAGAGGAAATCTGTTTAAAGGAACAATGTATGAAAAAGGTTTTTTGATTACGGTGGCCATTAAATAATTTCCGTCCGGGGAAAAGCTTAAACCGGAATACATATCCTGATCTTTTACTTTTTTGAGGTTTCCGTTCAGGTCTACATTATAAATTTCTGAAGCGGTAAGAACCTCAAAGTTTTTTTCATCCTGAGGATTTTTCAGAAGATCCTGATACGTTCTATTCTGCGAAACCTTACCGTCAGCCGTAGAAACTATGGGTCCGGTTGGGAGATCTTTGCTGGCATCTATCAGAGCAGGCCTGTTCTGAGGAAGCGTTCTGATCAGAAGGCTTTTGGAATCATTGTACCATGTGTAAGGTGTTCCTAAGTTAGCATTCAGGTTATCACCGGTAATTTTTTTGGCAGAAGCAGTTTCCATATCTACGGTCCAAAGTTCTACTCCTTTCGTAGTCGTATTGGTAAATGCCAGTGTTTTTTCGTCCGGCGAAAATGAAATATAAGTAATTTTGGCATTGGCAGGCAGGTTTTTCACCTGAATCTCGCTTTTATCATTGATCTTTCTGATCTTCAGATTATCGGAGTACGTCACACTGCTTGAAATAT
Organism: Chryseobacterium sp. NFX27; assembly: GCF_049887855.1. NCBI lineage: Bacteria > Pseudomonadati > Bacteroidota > Flavobacteriia > Flavobacteriales > Weeksellaceae > Chryseobacterium > Chryseobacterium sp. NFX27. The sequence continues at coordinate 21,537 of NZ_JAGEKK010000022.1, forward strand.
TAGTAACCGGATTGATTCTTAAGCCGGCAAGTTTCATTTCCTGCTGATTAAGATCTTCCAGTGTTTTATAGGTCGGGCGGTAAGTAAAAACCACCCAGTCTTTTTTGCTGTTCATCAGAACGCTTGGCGGCCTTTCATAATCTGCAAGCTTTAGAATTTCAGCAGATGGTTTTTGATAAGTAATATTCTCCTGTGCGTCATAGAAATTGAGAAATGCCAGAAGGCAAATAGTCAGTTTTATCTTCATAAAATTCGTTTTCTACGAATGTAGTGATTTTTGCGAATAATTAAAATGCTTATTTAACCTGATAGCAGATGTAACTAGCTTATCTTATTATTGTCAATTCATTACATTTGAAATAAAAAAGAGCATTCAAATTGAATGCTCTTTTATCTTTTATTTTTAACCGGACTACCAATCCGAAGCTCTTTTTCTTTTTTCTATCATATGGTCTACCGATACTTTTCCTGCACCAAAAACCATGAGAAGAAGATAAACGGATAAATAGATAAGACTCATTTCTTTTTTCTCAAAAGGATCTGCTCCATGAACTACAAAAGCCGCAATGGCCATTGTAAAGATCAGAAATCCTAAGGAAATCCTAGTAAAAAGTCCCAATATAAGAAGTATTGAACAAACAAATTCAGCAATAACCGTAAGCACAAGCGTTACTGTAGGACCTAATCCAATAAAGTCGAAAAATTCAATTTTGCCTCCTTCAAGCAGCATCTGAAGTTTCGGAAACCCATGAGAAAGCATGGCAAAGCCTACAAATACTCTCACTGCCAATAAAATAATATCTTTAGGTACTGAGCTGGAATTTGAGTTAAAATAGTTCATTGACTAAAAATTTAGATTAAAGTTAATAAAAATCTTTTAATAGAACGGTATTGCGGGCATTTTTAGTTTATCTGTATCCGAAATTTTTCAGATCTCTGTCGTTTTTACGCCAGTCCTTTTTCACTTTTACAAAAAGATTCAGATGTATTTTCTTGGCAAAGAATTTTTCCAGATCCAGTCTGGCTTCTGTTCCTACTTTTTTAATAGCTTCTCCTTTATGTCCAATGATAATTCCCTTCTGGGTATCTCTTTCCACATAAATAATAGAATCAATGAAAATAATTCCCTCTTTTTCTTTAAACTGCTCGGTAACTACTTCTACAGAATAAGGAATCTCTTTCTCATAGTTTAAAAGGATTTTTTCACGGATCGCTTCATTTACGAAAAATCTTTCAGGCTTATCGGTGTACAGCTCTTTGTCATAATAAGGAGGGTTTTCCGGTAACAGAGATCTTAATTTCGGCAGAATGATATCTGTATTGAAGGCATTAAGGGCCGAAATAGGAAGAATTTCAGCTTTTGGGATCCTGTTGTGCCATTCTTCCACCAGTTTCTCCAGTCCTTCCTGTGTGGTCTGATCTACTTTATTCAATAAAAGCAGCACAGGGACCGGGATTTTATTAAGTTTATCAATTAAGAATTCCGAAGGTTCGGCTTTATCTGTGACATCTACAATGAATAAAAATACATCGGCATCCTGTAAAGAATCTTTTACAAAATCCATCATTTTTTCCTGAAGACCATATTTTGCGTCTAAAACTCCGGGGGTATCTGAAAATACGATCTGTAAATCCTCTTCATTATAAATTCCAAAAATCCTGTGGCGTGTTGTCTGTGCCTTTTGTGTTACGATAGCCAGTTTCTCCCCCATTAATTGGTTTAATAAGGTAGATTTTCCCGCATTGGGCTTTCCGACTATATTGACGAATCCTGCTTTGTGCATATATTATTTTTTAGGCTCAAGATTGAACCGGGCTGCAAAGTTAGTGAAAACAAAATTTAATTGGGTTTTGTTTCTATGAAAAGTAAGTGCAGCCTTTGAAAAAGTGATATATTTATGACAAAATTCAGTTTATGACTGAAGCAGAAAAATAGTAAAGCGTTCCTGTTATTAAAAAACCCACATTAACAGAAGTTGAGAAACCTTCCATTATTTTTACATTAAATTAGCATTGAACTTTATAGCTTAAATTTACATTTCAGAATTCATCTATGGATATAGACCAGATCCTCGACCGTATTTATGTTCTGCCTGAAGCATCGAAAAATGCTTTAAAACAGCACATTCAAGAAGTATCTCATCCCAAATATTTTTGTCTCATGGAAGCAGATAAGATTATCCCTCATATCTATTTTATCAGGAAGGGTATTGTACGTGCTTATGCCTCTACTGCTGAGAATGATATTACATTCTGGTTCGGAAGCGAGGGTGAAACCATAGTTTCCATGAAAAGTTATGTGGAAGACAGGCCCGGCTATGAAAGCATTGAACTTCTGGAAGACTGTGATCTGTATATTCTGAAAACAGAAAGCCTGAAAAAGCTTTTTAACGAAGACATTCACATTGCCAACTGGGGAAGGAAATTTGCAGAAAAAGAACTGGTAAAAACGGAAGAACTGATCATTTCAAGACAGTTTAAAACTTCCTTAGAGCGATATAAAGACCTGATGGCGAATAAGCCTGATCTTTTAAAAAGGGTTCAGCTGGGACATATTGCGTCTTATCTTGGAATTACACAAGTGAGTCTGAGCAGGATCCGAGCGGAAATAAAATAAAGAATGGAAGATGGGAAGAAGGAGGCTGGAAGTTCCTACTGAACGCTCCTTTTGCTTCAAAATTCCTAGTCCTATAAAATCATTTTTTAACAAATGTATAATTTTGTTTCTTCTTAAAAGCTGAAATTTGCAGAGAGAAAATTTAAAGAAATGAATTGGATTATTTTAATCATCGCCGGACTGTTTGAGGTTGCTTTTGCATCCTGCCTGGGAAAAGCCAAAGAAACTTCCGGATCTGAGATGTACTATTGGTATACCGGTTTTCTGGTGACCATGACGATCAGCATGGTACTGCTGATCAAAGCTACCCAAACGCTGCCAATTGGAACAGCTTATGCCGTATGGACAGGGATAGGAGCAGTAGGAACAGCCCTGATGGGAATTTTCTTTTTTAAAGATCCCGTAAGCTTTTGGAGAATATTTTTTATCGTAACCTTAATCGGTTCTGTAGTAGGGCTGAAATCTGTTTCCCACTAAGATCAAAAACAATTTCTATCTATATTAAATAACCCGTCTTCATATAAAAGGCGGGTTTATTGTTTTTATTTTTTGAAAACAACAGGTAAAATCTCATTTTGTCTCAACCCGTATTTTTTGATTTCTTCTTCTGAAAAATTCTGGGAGTAAAAGTTCGGTTCTGTTTCAAAACCGGCGTTCCTCAAACGGTCGAAATAATCCATTCCGTACCAGCGGACGTGGTCATACTGGCCGAAATGTTTCTGACGTTCTTTCGGATCCTTTATTGAAAAATCTTCATAGGTCTTTTCCATAGAGTTTCTCATCGGGACCTGAAAAATCCCCCAGCCCCCGGGCTTCATTACCCTGTACAATTCACTGATCGCCTTAGCATCATCTTCGATATGTTCCAGGACATGATTACAGAAAACAATATCAAAGCTTTCATCAGGAAAAGGTAAATCCAGAATATCTGCTTTCACATCTACAATAGGAGAAAAAAGGTCTGCAGAAATATAATTCAGATTTTTCATCATCTTGAATTTTCTGAGGAATTCCTGTTCGGGAGCAATATGCAGAACTTTTGCATTTTTAATAAAAAAGTCGGTCTCATTCTGAAGATACAACCACATCTGGCGGTGTCTTTCCAAACTCAGGGTTCCGGGAGAAAGTGCATTTTCTCTTTGTTTTCCATAGCCGTAAGGAAGGAATTTCCGGTAAGATCTTCCGTCGATAGGATCATAAAATTCTTCTCCTTTAAAAAACTGATAAATAAGCGGCCTCGCCCAGATACTCATTTTAATAAGCATTGGGCGAGGTATTTTATTCAGTAAAAGTTTAGTTACTTTTTTCATTAAAAATCCAGTTGGAATGGCTTTTCTTCATCACTTACAATACCCAGAGCCTCATAAACATATTTGAATGTTGAAAGCAGCACCGGTTTCCCGTTGATTACCGCTACATCATGCTCAAAATGGGCAGAAGGCAGGTTATCCAAAGTTGTCACCGTCCAGCCGTCATTATGGAATTTTACTTTTTCCGTACCCAGATTCACCATCGGTTCTATGGCAATGGCAAGACCGTCTTTGATGACTTTTCCGCTTCCCTGTCTTCCGTAATTCGGAACCTGAGGATCTTCGTGCATTTTTCTTCCAAGACCGTGTCCTACAAGTTCTTTCACCACCCCGTATCCTTCTTTCTCGCAGTGTGCCTGGATCGCATGGGAAATATCCCCTATTCTTTTTCCTCTCACACACTGTTCAATACCTTTGTAAAGAGATTCTTTAGTGACCTGAAGCAGCTTTTTAACCTCAGGCTTCACTTCCCCGATTTCAAATGTATAGGCATGATCTCCTACAAAACCATTGAGAATAACCCCACAGTCTACAGAAAGAACATCTCCTTCTTTGATAATATCATTATTGGGAAAACCGTGAACAACCTGGTCATTTGGAGAAATACATAAAGAATTCGGGAAACCGCCATATCCTAAGAAAGCAGGTTCTGCTCCATGATCTTTAATGAAATCGTGGGCCAGCTTATCAAGGTGTAACGTATTGATTCCCGGTTTTATTTCTTTTGCAAGCATTCCCAGTGTTTTCGAAACCAGGTGTGCACTCTCCTTCATCAGGCGGAGCTCCTCTATTGTTTTTAATTGAATCATTGTATTAATTTACCAATGTATTAATGTATCAGTATAACAATTTTACCAATACCAGATTGCTACATTGTTATACTGTTAAATTGTTATATTACTTTTCTACCAGAAAAGTCCTTTTTTCTTTTCTTTTTTAAGTTTTGAGTAAGCCAGAACTTCTTTTCCTTCTACACGGAACTCTATTCTCTCCTGGATAATATTGTAGATTTCGCCCCAACCAGGAAATCCTCCTAAATTCCTGTCATCAATGAACCAGTCTGCATCCAGTTTTCTTGACTGATTTTCAGGATCGAAAACCTCTCCTTCAAAACTGGAATTTACCGCATAAAATTCTACGCCGTTATTTCTGCAAAATTCTACAGCTTCATCCAAAGTTTTTCCGTGTCTGTATGTCCAGAGAATTAACCTGTATCCTTCTGCCTGAAGCTTTTTTAATGTTTCGAAAGCAAAGATTTTTGCTTTACCAATTGCCGGATATGCATCATCAACAATAGTTCCGTCGAAATCAACAGCAATTTTTTTGTTATTTAACATTTTGTCTTTTTTTAGCTTTGCAAAGATAAGAAATAAAAAGAGTGCCGAAAACGATGGCACTCTTAAGTTTTATAATTTAATGATTTGTGGAACTAGCTTTTCACCCACTTGAACTGAAACTGTAAATCCGGAGTTGAAATTCTGTCTGTAATTTTCTGAAGTCTTGCAGGCAGTTTCATCAGGTATTCCTGAGCTTTTTCAGCTTGTTCAGTAAGTCCTTTTACATGCTCTATTTTCCATTCATCCAATAAGTCTTTCATAATATTGATATAATCCTGACCTGTATATACCATGCATCTTTGTGCTGCATCTGAGAAATGTCCCCAAAGTTCTCCGGCTTTCTGGCCAGACTGTCTCATCATGTGAGCAGGCATTACGATCTTTTTACGCATCATATCTTCAAATGCAAGGATCATTTCTGATGGATCTATTTCTAAAATTTTAGCAACAAAATGTTTGTAAGCTTTTGCGTGTCTAGCTTCGTCTGCAGCAATTACCCCACACATTTTAGCCAGTTTCCCGTTTCCGGACTGTTTTGCCAATGTACCCACTCTTCTGTGCGATATATTGGTAGCAGTTTCCTGAAAACTTGTATAAACGAAGTTTCTGTATGGATCCATGCTTGTTCCCAAATCGAAACCGTCATTAATTAAATACTGAGTGGTCACTTCCAGTTCTCTCATGTTCACTCTTCCGCACAGATAAAGATATTTGCCCAAAAGGTCTCCATGTCTGTTTTCTTCACCAGTCCATGCTCTTATCCAGTGGGCCCAGCCTACTTCTTTCTGCTCCTGATCAATTCCGTCTACTCCCATTAACCATGACTCATAAGAAGGCAATGCTTCTTCTGTGATACAGTCACCAATCAGAGTTACAAACAAATCATAAGGCATTTCACGGGCAAAAGTCTGGATTTCTTCTAAATCATATTTAAAATCAGCGCTTGACGGATCCGGAAGATAATCGGAAGGCTGCCATATTTTTTCAACTGGCGTTAAAAATTTATCCAGAAAAGAACCTACTTCCTTTTCCAAAATTCCCATTACTTCTTTTCTGACAAGCTTTTGATACATCTTACTATATGGATTTTAATTTACAAAGATATGATTTATTTATTATTTGTGGCATAATAACCTATGCAACTCATACCATGACTGACATAAATCATACAAAAATGCCGCCATCTATACAATAACGGCATTTTTCGGACAATATTATTGAATTTTTTAACTAACTAAGATATCTCCGGTCATTACTTCCGGAATTTCCACTCCCATTACTTTTAAAATAGTCGGGGCTACATCTCCGAGTTTTCCGGGTTTTAAATTCCATGTATGGTCTTTATCCATCACAATAAATGGCACAAGGTTCGTGGAATGCTGGGTATTGGGAGTACCATCGGGATTGATCATTACGTCTGAATTTCCGTGATCAGCCAGGATAAATACAGCATATCCGTGCTCGTACGCTGTGGTTGCCACTTTCTCAATACATTTGTCTACTGTTTCTGCAGCTTTTACTGCGGCTTCAAAAACTCCGGTATGGCCTACCATATCTGTATTGGCAAAATTCAGGCAGACAAAATCAGCTGTTCCGTTTTCGAGTTCGGGTACAATGGCATTCGTGATGTCATAGGCAGACATTTCCGGCTTAAGATCATAAGTGGGAACATCTTTAGGACTTGGGCAAAGCAGTCTTCTTTCTCCGTTGAATTCTTCTTCCCTGCCTCCGGAGAAGAAAAACGTCACGTGAGGGTATTTTTCTGTTTCAGCAATTCTGATCTGTGTTTTATTGTTTCTTTCCAGAATTTCGCCCATTGTTTCCTTCAGTACTTCTTCATCAAACACAACCTGCACATTCTGGAAAGTCTTGTCATAGTTTGTTAAAGTGATATAATGAAGATTCAGCTTTCGCATAAAATATTCCGGAAAATCTTTCTGGCAAAGAACTTCTGTGATCTCACGCCCTCTGTCTGTACGGAAATTGAAACAGATCACCACATCACCGTCTATAATTTTAGCTACAGGAACTACGTTTCCAATTTCTGTACTGTTGATAAGGATAATAGGTTTCAGAAACTCGTCGGTCACATTATTATCATAGGAAGATTTAATCGCAGTCAAAGCATCTGTCGTCTGAAGTCCTACCCCTTCTACCATCGCATCGTATGCCAGTTTTACACGCTCCCATCTTTTATCACGGTCCATTGCATAATATCTTCCGATCACCGTTGCCAGCTTACCTACTGTAACCTCCATGTGGTTCTGAAGCTCTTCTATAAATCCAAGTCCTGAATGTGGATCACAGTCTCTTCCGTCTGTAAAGGCATGTACAAAGACATTTTCGTGCAGCCCAAATTCATGTGCGGCAGTCAGTAAACCTTTTAAATGATTGATATGCGAGTGTACACCTCCGTTGGAAACCAGTCCGATGAAGTGCAGTTTTTTATTTTCTCTTTTAGCGTAGTCGAAAGCATCCTGAATGACCTGCTGCTGTCCCAGTGTTCCGTTTTCAACGGCCATATTCAGTTTTACAAGATTCTGATAAACTACTCTTCCTGCTCCTAAATTCATGTGTCCTACTTCAGAATTCCCCATCTGTCCTACAGGAAGTCCTACAGCCAATCCACTGGCTTCAAGTGTTGTATGTGGAAATTTTTGATAACAGCTGTCTATAAATGGAGTGTTTGCTTTATCTAAGGCAGAAACCTCAGGATTTGTTCCCAGTCCCCATCCGTCAAGGATTGCTAATATTGCTTTTTTTGACATTTCTTATAACTTTTTGTTACACAAATTTACCTAATTTCCGATGAATGGAAGAATTTCAAAGGTTTATTTTGAAAAACATTCAGGTAAAAACAATATGTGAATACTTTTTTTGATCTCCCGCGGATTTCGGTAATAACACAGATTATAAGTTATACCCGCTTTCTCAAATTCCTATATTTTTTCGCATTAAATTATCTATTGATCTGACTCACTTTTATAAATTATTATTTAATTTTGTCTTATGGATTTACGAGATCAGTTAAAGAACCTTTTTCCTGAACATGAGGAAAAGGATTTTGAAATGCCTAAAGAAGAATTTAAACAGCAGGAACCTTTGGTGTGCAAATTTGAGAAAAAAGGTAGAAACGGTAAGCCTGTAACGATTGTTGAGGGCTGGGAAGGCAGTGAGGAAGATTTGAAGAAAATCTCAAAAAAAATAAAAACCACCTTAGGAATAGGCGGTTCAGAGAAAGACGGAACGATCATTATTCAGGGCGATAACCGTGATAAGATAATGAATATCCTTAAAGAAATGGGATATAAAACCAAAAGAGTCGGCGGATAGTTCTAGAAATAGATCTGGGTTTCCGGCATCAGGCTTTTCAATCGTTCAATCTTTATTTTTTCTATAGGGTTTCCTGTAAGGATAAGGGTTTTCAGCTGTTTCAGCTGTCCTATCTCTTCGGGGATATCTTTCAGATTATTATTGGCCAGATTCATACTGACGATATTTTTCAATCCTTTTATTTTAGGAGATATTTCTGTGATATGATTGTTGCTTGCATTCAAAAACTCAAGATTCCGAACTTTGAACAGGTTTTCCGGAAGCTTTACAATAGCATTCTGCTGCAGTTCCAGATATTTTAAATGTTTTGGAAAAGACAGGTTTCCCAAATCATTAATCTGATTTTCAGATAAGTTCAGAAATTTCAGATTTTTAATTCTATATAACCGGTCTGCAATACTGCTGATTTGGTTTCCCTGAAGATTAATTTCTTCCAAAGCCGGTATTTCCATCAGGGCTTCGGGGAAAACGTTCAAATTGTTGGCATCAAAATGTACGGCCTTTAAATTCTGAAGTTTTGCAACATTGGGATTAATGCTTGTCAGTCCGTTGAGATTCATAGAAAATGTATGCAGCTTTTTCAGGTTTCCAATTTCGTCAGGAATATACTTGATGCTGTTTTCATTCACATTTAAAATCTCCAGCTCCGTTAATGCAAAGATCTCATGATCCATTTTTTCAAGCTTATTTCCCATGATATTCAGAAAGAACAGGGGGTTCAATTTTGAGATCTGTGGAGGGAGATTAAAAAGTCCTTTTTCTCTGAAGCTCATGCTGTAAACAGTTTTTTTGCTGTTCAGAGCTTCATCAATACTGGTAAATGTAGGATATTTCACAGGATCTATCTGTGCCTTTGCAAGGCATAGAGAGAAAACAGAAATCAATAGAACAAGCTTTTTCATAGAGATAAATTTCGGGCGGCGGCAGAGCCGCCGCCCGAAATGGATATTAATAATTTACTTTTTTAATAATTTCACAGTCTTCTGGAAACCACCTTCTGCTTCAATATTCAGAACCAGAATACGGGATGTTTCCAGCTGATGGGTAAAATCAAGATCCAATGATCTTTTGAGTCCACTGAATTTATTCGTGTAAACAATCTTTCCATCCATGCTGTATGCTGTTACTGAAATATCTTTCAGTCCTTTTGGTGAATTGATTTTAACGATTCCTGAAGTGGGATTCGGCGCTACATCAACTGTATTTTCTGCATTTTGATTTTCAACAGTTCCCAATGCACCAGCTGTTCCTAAGTTTTGTTTTAAGGCAATAACGATAGTAGCTGATTTCCCTCTGTAATCAATAGTGTTTCCTGTAGCATCTACATCCGTAGAAATTGTAGAATCCGGATGCTGGATCGAGAAGAACCCGAATTTATGATCAGGGGTAAATGTCAGTCCTGTAGGTTCTGACCCTGCAGGCATAGAAGCGAAAAGTCTCACTTTAGGACTAGCTGCTGTATGATCCGGAGCGATTACCCAGATGTAGTTTTTTCCACCATCCTGAAGCACCCAAAGATTTCCAAGTTCGTCAAAAGTAAGGTTGTCGTTTCCATCACCCCATGCTTCAGATTTCATTCCCTGAGGAGTGTTGAAAGAATAGGTGGTAGAAGAACCTCCTACAAAAGTTTCTACCTGAGAAGCAGTAGTTCCGTTATCCTGAAGACGGTATATTTTATCCAATCCTTTTGCTGTAAAATAAATCTTTCCATCCAAAGGACTGATTTCTATATCTTCCACTCCATTAAATCTTGTTCCTCCTAATGACTGGGCAAGAGCAGTTGTATTATTCTGATCCGCTTTTACTTTGTTCGGAACCTGAACCCATGTAGCTGTAGTCTCTACAGGATCTCCGGAAGTACTTAATCCCTGATCAAGTTTTAATACATAAAGGTTTCCTGAAGCAAGATTATTCGGAGTATCCATTACATATTTGTAGACCATGTGTGTTCCGCCGTCTTCTCCGTAGTAAGCTGTAGTCCCTGCATTATTTACCACTACATTTTCGTGATTCATAATTCCCATCTGCCAAAGCTTTCCTTTGGATCCGTCTGCATTTTTGGAAACAACCTGTGCTGTGGCCGGATCAATTTCTACCAGCCATCCGTAATCTTTATAACCGTCATTGTTCACATCATTGGAAGTAACAGATTCTTCTGCAGTAACCACGGTTCCCCATGGCGTAATCCCTCCTGAGCAGTTTCTGATCGTCTGAACCAGGCTTGGAGCCGAGAAGCTTACCGCTCTGGATCTTGTCAGTTGCCAAAGTTTTGTTGAAGCATTGTAATTGATCTCAGCTATGGTAACACCACCAGGGTTTGTTTCATGGTTTACGGAAAGATATCCGTTTGTACTGCTTCCTGCTTTGGCTACGTAAGCGGTAAAGTCATTCTGACCGCCTACCATTCCGCCTCCTTCAGTATAGTTGTCACTTTCTTTTAAGATAAGCTGGTATTTGTGTTCAGCCGGAATGATCAGTTTACTGGTCTGAACCGTCGGAACAATGGAAGTAAAACAGCTGATATGTGTTCCTGTACATGCCGGAGGAGGTGTAACAGTAGCTGTTGTCTTTAAATAAGCATCAATTCTAAGATCTGAGCTGGCTCCGGTTCTGTTGTGAAGTTCCACAGAAATTCTGTTGATTCCGTTGACAAATTTAGATTTAGGAATAGAAAAAATATTATAAACACTCTCTGCTGAACCATCTATCGTGGTACTTGATGGAGTGCTGAAAGTAATAGCACCTGCCGGCATATTGTCTCTTACCACTTCTACTCCGTTAAGATAAACTACGATCCCGTCGTCTCTCATTACCCCTAATTCCATATTGTCTGAAAGAGTTGACAGATCTGCTGTAAAATCTTTAGCAAAATAAGCAGCTGTAAGACCTGAGCTGATAGTCGTGGTTACAGGATCTCCATAACCAAGAGGTCCGTTTCCTGCTGTCCACGTGGAGATATTGAATGTCTGGTCCTTCCATGAATCTGCCAGGGCCTGATTGTTATCTTTGTAGCTCCAAGACGAGTTTTTATTGAATAAAAAAGTTTGTGCCTGTACACTAAAGCCAGCGACCATTGCCAGCGCAGCAATTGTAAGTAATTTTCTCTTCATTTTTTAATTGATTTATTAGACTCTGCAAAGCTATTTTTTTAGCGTGGCACCTCTGTTAATAGGAGTTTAAATATAGAGTGGAGAATATTAATTAATTTATAACCCAATGTTAAGGGAGTTAAATAATTGTTAAATAATAGAGTCTTTTGAGTCTTTTGAGTTTGAGAGTTGGAGGGTATTAGGGTTTGAGAGTTTAATGTGTGGGTTATAAAACTTCAATAGTGATATCATTCAATCATCCAAGGTTTGCAAATAAGAAATCTTAAGAATAATTAATTTAAACCCTCCTACTCTCGAACCCTCCGACTCTCAAACTCTCCCACCCTATCTTGCCTTACTGATATCCGTCAAAGAATTCAGGAAAGCAATAATTTGTTTGATTTCCGTTTGGCTAAGTTCCAGTTTATCCGGTGGCAGTGTCTGGTTTTTCATCTTTAAACCGAGACCTTCTCCTCCGCCTTCATTATAGAAATCCATGACTTCTTCCAGTGTATTGAAAGCTCCGTTATGGAAATAGGGTTTGGTAAGCGCAATATTTCTTACGGTAACCGTTTTGAAAGAGTAATCATAGATCCATGATTTTTCTTTTTTCACCGGACTGTTTCCTCTTCCAGGGTCCTGATCCAACTGAACGGGAAGCTGATTAACAGGTTTAGCGGTTACGCCTAAAACTTCTGACTCATTTTCATTAAAAAACGGAGGTACAAGGCCTGAAAAATGGGGCGCAAAGTGACAGGTTGCACAGTTCGCTTTTCCCATAAACAGATTGTATCCTTTTTTAACATCTTCGGAAACGTCTTTTTCGTTCCTCATAAACCGGTCAAAATCACTGTCAAAAGAATACAGGGATGCAACATACGAGCTTAGAGCCTTGGAAAAATTTTCTTTACTTATTGTACCGTCTTTAAAAGCTGCACGGAAAGCCTTCTTATATTCGGGATTCGTTTTTAATTTTTTAATGATGTCTTCATAACTGGTATTGAACTCATCATCATTATAAATTACATGTTCTGCCTGCTGTTCAAGGTAAAACGCACGGAGGTCATAGAAAAATCTTTTCGCAAAAACAGCGTTATATAGAGACGGAGAATTTCTCAGAACAGTTTTTCCTTCCACATTGCTCTGGGATTTCACTTTAAGATCCGTAAAAGCGTTTTCCTGAAGATGGCAGGCAGCACAGCTCATTTTACCGTTTTGACTTAAATTCTGGTCATAGAAAATTGATTTCCCCAGGCTGCGAAGTTCTTTATTATCTTCAGAAGGCTGCAGTAATGTGTAAAAATATGGGTCTAGGAAATCACTGCTGAAAAGGTTTTTGCTCTTTACATTCCACCCGGAGAATTCTTTAAGATCATCCGCTCTTCCATCCCATTTTCCCAGTTCTTCATACAGAGGCTGAATATATTTTTTATAAAATTCGATTCTGTCAAATGTTTCAAAATCCTTGTTTACCGAAAGATAACCTATCCCTTCCGTAAGGATGTGATTGGCTTTCTGAATATTATAGTTTTTAAAATACACATCATCGTTGATGTATCCTTTTATGCCAGCAAGGGCATGGCTGGCCTCTTCGGAAATATTCAGAGAACCCGGTGTATCAAAACCTGTAACTCCAAGGGTATACATTCTTATGAGCTCTATCCTTAACGGCAATGTTTTGTTATTTCCTCGGCTTAAACCGTTCTTTACCGTGCTCAGGTAAAAACTTGAATAGGAATTGTACAGAAAATCTGTAATCGTTTTGATCTTTTCTTTTTCGTCCGCAGCTTCTTCGGAAAATATCAGTTCATCTAAAACCTGGAGTCCTTCCGGTGGCAGCGTAAAGGCAGAAGTTCCGGCAGCTTCAATATGAAACAGCGGAGCGGCATTAAGATGTGTTTTTGTAAATTCCGGATAGTGATAGGCGATATAAAACTCTATTTCTTTAAATGAATTTCTTGTCTCCCTTAAAGAATTTCTAAGCTCTTCAATTGAGATCTTGTCCTCGGAGAATTTATAGACATCCGATTTCAGCCGGTCAAGCCTGCTTTTAAAACCTAATAAGCCTTTATTGACATAGCTATTCTCATTTTTTTTCCCTCTGTCAACCGGGTTAAAGGACATAACAGCCAGACCTATCAAAACAATCACAGCTAGCAGCGGATATAATCTCATGAATTTTTAGCGGCAAAAGTACCGTTCCGATGTTATCTGAAGATTAATTGGAGATTAAAAAATGTTTATATTTTAGGTAAAATATTTTTATTAATTTTAAACCCCGAAATCAAATTCATTATACTTAAGGGCGGCTGCTTACTACAGGCCGGTTCAAAAAAGATGACGGAAGAAATTGGGAGAGGATTTATAACATCATTTCAGTAAATTAAAAACAAAATATTATTATGAAAACAAAAGTATTATTCGCTTTTGCGGCGAGTTTCCTTTCGATTTGTGCATTTTCGCAGAAAAAGAAAGAAATGGCCGTTTATGCAGAGAAGAAAGGCAACGATTATTACCTGGTACGCCTGGAAGAAGGTAAACAGGTTCCCAATGTTTATGTGTATTCAAATGGAGTAACCAAACCTTATAAAAATTATACTGATCTTAAAGACATTGTAGGAGATTTTCCGGGAATGATAGAAGCAGGTACCTCATCTACAAAAGAAGAAATGGTCTCCGTTTTAAAAAAAGGAGATAAATTCTACGAAATTACAACCCAAAGAAAGGATCCTAAAAACATTGAAAAAACAATTATTACAGTCTATGAGATTTTCCAGGGACAGAAAAGAATCGTAGAAGAATATGATACCATCTATGATCTTGCCGGATCGCCTTATAAAGAAGCCATTTTCATTAATTAAAACAAAAAAATATAAATTATGCTCAATAAACTTGCTGCCTCAGAGCTGGTACTGAATGACGACGGAAGTGTATACCACTTAAATCTTTTACCTGAAGATATTGCTGATAAGATCATCCTTGTGGGAGATCCGGACAGAGTGGCAAAAGTTTCAAAATATTTTGATAAAGTAGAGATCAAAAAAAATAAAAGAGAATTCTACACCCATACCGGAACGCTTCGCGGAGAAAGAATTACCGTAATGTCTACAGGGATTGGAACAGAGAATATTGACATCGTAATGAACGAGCTTGATGCCTTGGTCAATATCGATCTTAAAAACAAGGAATTCAAAACGGAACATAAAGCCCTGGAACTTTTCCGTATGGGAACTTGTGGAAGTGTAAATCCGGACGTACAGGTTGATAATATGCTGGTAACCCAGAATGTTGTAGGATTGGACGGGCTGATGCATTTTTATCAGGATTACAGCTTCGAGAATGAGTTCTCCAAAAGCTTCATGGAAAAATTTCCGTATGAGAAAATCAAGCCTATGCTTTATTTCTCAGATTGGGCAGAAGAAATGGGAGACTATTATAAAGACGCCAAATACCACGGAAATACGGCTACTTTCCCGGGATTCTATGCCCCTCAGGGAAGACAGCTGCGTTTAAAAGCCGTTGATGATAAATTCCTGGAAACATTGAATGACCTTGGAGTGACCAACTTTGAAATGGAAACCTCAGCAATCTATGCTCTTTCAAAATTATTAGGCCACAAAGCAATTACAGTGAATAACGTTATTGCCAACAGAAGACGTGGAGAATTCTCCGCAGATCACCATGCTTCTGAGAAAAACCTGATTGACTGGGTATTAGAAAGAATTATTAGATAAAATTCCAGGGGAAATTTTAATCAAAAAATCTGCGTGCTCTGAGGAGATCACGCAGATTTTTAATTTAATGGAAATACCTCGGATCCGGATATTTAAAAGTATAATCCAGTTCTGAAACTAGCTTTGAAGACAGAATTATTTTCCCCTCACCTATTGTTTCTTCAGGAGATGTCAGGTTTTGCTGAGCATTGATCACCTGGGCTTTTGACGGATGTTCCGGTGCTGCCACATTATATAGTTTTCCTTCTGATCCTGTTTCGATCATTTTTTCAATTACTCTACAGATATCTTCATAATGAATGTGATTTACCGGAGCTTCAGAATTTGAAACCGTGTAGTTTTTAAGAAGCCTGTTATCTCCCATGAGTCCGGATAACCTTAAAATATTAACCTGCGGATATCTGTTCTTCATCATTCTCTCACCAGGAACATTATCCGTAGAAAGGTTTTCTTCTGCGTATTCTCCCGGAATATCCGGATATACACCGGTAGAACTCATCACGAACATCTGGCCTTTAAAATCACCGATAAATGAAAATAAATGCTGAATCCTATTATACAACGAACTTGCACAGCAGCTTTTGCCGGAAAGCGGAATGGTAATGATGAGAATCTCTGTATTTTTAATCTCAGTCCACGGGGTAATTTTTTCTTCCAGCTGAAAATCCGGAAAGCTGGCAACAGAAGCATTAAATCCTTTGGAAGACAACTCATCAGTTTTGTTTTTTGTAGTGGTGGTAGCATATATTTTATACTGTCCGGACATTGAACCGGCAATCCTTGATCCCAGCCAGCCACAACCTATAATTCCTATTTTCTTCATAAATTTTCAAGTGTATGCATTAATGCGCTAAATCTTCTTTCTCCCACCTATAAGCAGAACGTTGGCAAAATTAAATCAATTTATATTGTCCGCAATTTTTTCTTTGTGTTACTTTTTTAAATCGGAATGGGCATTTTGTTTTCAGCTGTATTTAATTTGTGCGTTTTACTTTCCATACAATCTATGTATTTATGCCTCGGTTTTTTTGTCTCATTTTGGGCCTAACAACTGTTAGTAGTAAAACTACGACAAAAAGAAAAATAGCCTTTCTTTTTCTTCCTACTTAAGTCTTTGCTTCTTATATTTGTTTCACGTGGATGTGATTTTAATTAAAGCATTACAAAACTGTAATTCAGAATATTAAATTCATTAAAACTAAGTGTTAATTATATTTTAAAAATTAAAAATATACAGGGATCTATCTCCCATATCAGGTGAAAACAGAACGATAAATCCTCACAAAAGATACAATTCTGTTGACATAAACCAGACAGTATTTTGATCTGAAGTGAGTAATAAGAACAGCCATAATGCAGTCCGGCATTCCCGACTGCTGTTACATACACTAACCAGAAAAAATATGTTATGTTCCAGGACAGCAAATCATCAAAAAACCAGATTTCAAAATCTAAAAAAGATCTGGACAGTATAAAATCCGCAGATCCGGGCTTAAGTAAGGAAACTGAAAAGAAAGCTGAAAAAATAAAAAAAACTGTACAGACCGCCGGACAGGCCCTCTCCTACACCGATAATTTCATGAACAAAGCTGCACAGCCTAATACAGCTCTGGTTTCTGAAAATAAAATTTGGAACGAGCAGCCTACTTCCAAAATATACAATGCGGGGTCCATTCCAAAAAGTGAACTTTTAGGGATCAATCGCGTGGTTAAACTGGAAATCATTGTTGAAGGTAAAATAATCAAGCATTTCAAACATTTCAAGCTTACTCAAAGTGCTGTTAAGCATCATGAGTTTAATCTTATGCTTGCCCATGATGCTTTGGGAGGCCCGGAAAATCACAATCTCGAACAGGCACAGAACTTTCTGGGCAAGAGGATTACAGTCGTATTCAAATATAAAGACGTAGAAGAAAGTCCCGAACGGAATTTTGTAGGAGTGATTACGGAAGTAGGATTCAGCCAGGAGAAAGGCAGCCTGGGAAATATTGTACTTACCGGAAACAGCCCGACTGTACTTCTTGATGCTGCACCGCACATTCAGAGTTTTGGCGGCACACAGGAGATCAGCCTGAACAGCATCGCAGACTGGGTCATTAAAGAGGGACTTGGTTCAAATAAATTTGATTTCAGGGTAGATTCACAGCACGGCAATGTTTCTTACAGCTCACAATATGACGAAACCCATTATAACTATCTCGCAAGAATGGCCGAAGCTTATGGGGAACAGTTTTATTATGATGGGGAAGTTCTTCATTTTGGAAAACTGCCTCCACAGGAAAAACCTGTTCAGCTGGTTTACGGAAGCAGCGTACATGATATTAAGATCAAAATGAGAGCCCAGCACGTTAATCCTGTCTTTTATGGCTATAACAGCAGTAAAAACGAAAAACTAACCACAGGAAGTTCAAATATAAACCATCAGTCAGATATTGCGAAACGCGCTTATGAAATATCCAAAGCAACTTTTACAACCCCGTCATTAAGGGTAGCTCCAATCAAAGCATCCACATTTATGGATATTGATGCTTCGCAGAAAGGTACGGCAGGAAGTAAAGCTGTAGATGTCTTCGTCACTTCCGGAAGCACTTCCGTCCCGTTTTTATATCCGGGATGTACTGCAGATGTAGAAATGCGGAAATCTGAAACCAACCAGACTGCCTATTTTACCAAACTGATGATCACAGAAATCAGTCACGAGGTAGATGCAAGAGGTCATTATACCGGAAATTTTGAAGCAATAGCTGCAGATACCGGATTTATGCCGCGTCCCGAATTTGAAATGCCTAAGGCAGATCCCCAGTTCGCTAAAGTTATTTCAAATAGCGACCCTCTTAATCAGGGCCGTATACAGGTCCAGTTCGACTGGCAAAACGGGCAGGATACCTCAGAATTTATCCGCGTCATGACTCCTGATGCAGGCGGAAGCGATAAAGTAAGTAAAAATCGTGGTTTTATGGCTATTCCTGAAGTTGGAGATCAGGTGGTCGTGAATTTCGTTCATCAGCATCCGGACCGTCCTTTTGTAATGGGAGGAATGTTTCACGGAGGTGTTGGCGGTGGCGGCGGACAAAACAATAACGTTAAAAGCCTGAGCAGCCGAAGCGGTAATAAACTGGAACTGGATGACGGTGCCGGATCAGTATTTTTAACAGACCAGGGAGGAGCCAATATGAAATTTGACGGGGCCGGAAATGCAACGACAAATGCCAATAATGATAAAACAGTCACTGTAGGGAATAATAATACAGTTAAGGCAGGAAATACCAATATGATTAATGTGGGGGATAATTCAATTCTTCAGATGGATAAGTCAGGAAAAGTATCACTTACTGCCAGTACAGAATTCAAAATCGTAGTTGGTGCCAGCACTATTATCATTGACAAAGAAGGAAAAATAACGATCAATGGGAAAGAAATTATT
The DNA here is from genome assembly GCF_049887855.1 of Chryseobacterium sp. NFX27. Lineage (NCBI taxonomy): Bacteria > Pseudomonadati > Bacteroidota > Flavobacteriia > Flavobacteriales > Weeksellaceae > Chryseobacterium > Chryseobacterium sp. NFX27. The sequence continues at coordinate 40,381 of NZ_JAGEKK010000022.1, forward strand.
GCAGATGCTACAAAAAGTATTAACCTTTCTTCTAAAGATGAAACTACAATAGGCAGCAAAAAAATAAATATTTCCGGAAGTTCAGAAGTTCAGATTAATGGCAGTAAAGTAAATATTAATAAGTAATCAGATGAATATAGGCAAAGAATATCAATACAATACAGATATTATAGGCAAGACCAAAGTACATAGCCTGGACAGTAATTACAAGATCAATATTAAAACATCAGTTACTTATAAAGGAAAAGATCCTGATGAGGATTATCACATTTTTGAAATTACGGAGACTGAATACAATTTAGAAATGTATGAGGATCCATTAATTGTACAGATCACCGAAATGACCAATAAAGTGTGTGGAATATACAGCACCCTTGAAGTGGGGGTCAACAAAAAAGGAGAGATTGCTAAAATATATAATAAAGATGCTATTCGCGACAAGTGGAAAGAAGTAAAAGATTGGTTAACCAATTCGCACCCTATTGAAGCTTACGAAATTATCAGGGCGAAAGAATATGAGCTTACCAATGAAGAAATGGAAATTAAAAGCATTAAGTTCATTCATTTTCTGTACCAATTCTTCTACATTTTCGGTAAAGAACCTCTGAACGAAGGTTCCAAGAGCTACCTGAAGAGAGAAGATATGGACAGGTTCGGCGCCGGTGTTGTAATTCCTGTAAGTCTTTCCGTTTCCGAAAAACTTACAGAACAGAAATTCAGCGAATGGAATGTGGAAGGTCAGATGATCCGGGATGACAAAATGATCCGGAGGTTACGGGAGTTTGCAAAGGATAACTACATGCACCCCGATTATAAAATAAAGGGAAAATACTTCTATGATGACAGAATATTGCTGAAGTCTGATTTCACAATTACAGAGCAGCTTGGCGAGTTTTTCTATTATCACTGTTATATGGATACACACCTAGAATTATGATGGTATGGCTGATGAACAATATCTTACCGAAAAACACTACGTTGTTTGTGACAAAGGCGTAGCTCCCAAAAAGATGAAAGTTACAAGCCATAATTTTGTAACCTTCAGCGGAGATAAAGCTGCCACTGAACTGGACACATTAAAAGGCAATAATTTTATCTGCCTGGGAAAAACTGCATTTATTGCTGGAGCGGTTGCGGGAATTGCTGTTGGAATCTGTGCTATGATTCCCGGACCCGGATGGCTTGTTGCCGCCATTATTGCTGCCGCTATTTTAGCTGCCGTTGCTATAGGAGCTCTGAAATGCAAAGCTGCAGCAGCTACCAGAAAGTGGACCAATACGGCACAGAAATTTTCAATAGAAGATCATAAAGCACTTACACTCTCCTCCATCATGGTATGTCCCGCCGAAGGTGGAACTATTACCCCGAAAGAAACCGCATGGGAAGCTTGGGGAAGCGCAGCACTCACAAATCTTGGGCATGTGGCCAATTTTGCTTTTGGGTTTCTCGCAGGACGTGGAGGAACTGCTATGGTAACAGGAGCCGGATCTGCAGCGATGGGAGCAGCAACTTTGAGACAGGGTGTCAGCACATTTGCAAGAAGTTTTGGACAGCAGTTCATGAATACGGCAAGAAAGGAACTGATAGAACAGTTTACCTTCAAAGGGTTTAAAAATGCATCATTCTTCTGTAAACTGATGCGCGGTGCGGGTATTGGCGGAGCTTATTATGATCAGTACAGTATCTGGAGCAGTGACAAAAGTGCCCTGGAAAAATTGCAGGAAAGCGGTGTAAGCCTGATATTAGGTATTTTTGCTGCTAAAGGGGCAACATTGGTATGTTTTCCCGCAGGAACCAAAGTACATACCCAAAACGGACTAGCCAATATTGAAGACCTGTTTGAAGGAGACTTTGTCCTCACATTTAATGAAGAAACAAAGCAGCAGGAATATAAACCTATTCTTCAAAAGCATGAACGGTTTACCTTACAGATGCTTTCGATAGAATTGCCAACAGGAGAATTTGTACGGGTAACTCCTGAACACCGTTTCTACTGTAATGATGAGTGGATTGAAGCCAGAGATTTACAACCAGGAGACTTATTGCATCTAAAAGGTGGGCATTACACCACAATTATCAGCATTGAAACCTTGCCTCATTACGAAAAAGTTTATAATTTTGATATTGAAGGAAACGAGAATTATTATGTGACTGAGGATGGAATCTTGGTGCATAATGGATATAAACCAAGAAGTCCATCTTCTACAAATAAAAAAATTGATCATTCTAAAACAGTCAATCATCCCGATGGTAGCACTACTTACACAGATATTAATGGAGATTCGGTAACATATAATTCTGCAGGTTATCCAGATTTTTCACCACATGCGATTGATGAAGTTAGTCCAGTGACAGGTATGAATGGTAAATATTCACACGATGAAGGTTTAGCAAATGCAGCTGCAGGCTATACAGAGACTCCAGCAGGTTATGTTTGGCACCATGTGGAAGATGGATTGACAATGCAATTAGTTCCTAAATCAATTAATGGTAATTTCCCACATACTGGAGGTGCTTCTGGTTTAAGGGATGGGACTTTACCTTAAAATAAATAATATATATATATGGCTAAAATAATCACATTAGTAGAATTAGACAAAAATATCATTGCAGAAAAAATTAATGCTTTTGAAGCAGAATATAATTTTAAACTTCATTTCGACCTTAAAGAATTAATATTAGATTACAATGTTTGTAAACCCATTAAAACATTCTATAAAAATAATAAGGTTCAGTTTAATTTAAATTATTTTTTTGGAATCTCCGATGACAAATTTCAAAGTTTATCTGAAAACTATTACACCTATACTAATAGGATGCCTGATGAGCTATTTCCAATTGGAAGCGTAGATGGAGGAGATTTACTATGTATGCATAAGAAAACAGGAGAAATATATTATTGGTTTCATGAGCAGGACGATTGGGGGCTCGAAGGCATAGATCATTGGCCAATTAAAGTTGCTAATCATTTAGAGGAGTATATAAATGATTTGATTTTACCTGAACTTCCTACTCAACAAGAAATTGAGATAGCAAAAAAGAACAGCAAAGTAAAAATTACCCCTATATCAGTTAAAATTAAAAATGAGCAAAGAGAAAAACAAGGATTACCACCCTTGTCTTTTGAAGAGTGGGATGCATTGTTAAATGGATAAATAATTATTAACATAGACCACGTATGTTATATCAGGATTACAGAAATAAAAATATGATGAGACTGTCTTACTTTTGAGACAGTTTTTTTTAAAGCATTTCCTCCTTACCAAAAGTTTATAATTTTGATATTGAAGGCAATGAGAATTATTATGTAACTGAGGATGGGATTTTGGTACATAATGGGTATAAACCAAAAGCTACTGTAAGAGAAGTTGACGAGTTAACTCACGATTTAGAAATTAGTATAAGTAAGTCCGATTATCCTGAAACTGCAGCACATATAGAGGATGCAATAAAGAATGGTCACCCTGATTTAATAACGATTGACAGAACAATGGCTGATGCAAACAGAGCCGCATCATTAGATGGAATTCCAACAAAACCAGGGTTTGACAGAGATGAATGGCCAATGGCTATGTTTACTGAGGGAGGTAATGGTGCAAGTGTAAGATACATAAATCCCTCTGACAACAGAGGTGCAGGAAGTGCTATTGGAAATGGCCTAAGAAAATATCCCGATGGAACAATAGTTAAAATAATAATTACAGATTAATATGGAAAATACTTTTGAAAAGATTAGACAAACATTTGAAAATAAAAAACCTTTTATTTACATATTTCAACATTTTGAAAAAACAGATTTAAATGACCCAGAAACATTAAAAAATCTGATGATGGCGGCTTACAGCTATTATTTCTTAGAGGATTTAAATTCGATGAATGAAATTTTTGCTATTTCATCACAACTTGAATTTGATGGAGATTACAATAAATGGACATGGGTTGAAGGCATAATTGTCTTAAAGTTATTTATTGATAATTTTAAAAATGAAGAATTAAAACAAAAAATTTTAGATACATTAGACTATGGCAATGATGAATCCATCAATAAAATTAAAAATAAAGCTTTTCAAAGAAGGCTTTTGGGACAGTTGTTAAATAAAAATAAAGTTGAAGAAGCAGAAAATAAGAATGATGAAAATTTAATTGTAGCATCCATTATACCATACTTAAAAGAACTATTTTTTATTAGATCTTTCAAGGAATTAGTGAAATCTGAAAATGACAATTTAGAAAGTGAAATTTCTGAAAACATTCTGAAAGTTAAAAAGTTTTTAAAAAACTATTAATATTTTTTTTAAGTAAAAGAGGTTTTGTCATAATGATGAAACCTCTTTTTTTTTACTATTAATTATAGTATTATTTATTGTTAATGAGCATTGAAACCTTGCCTCATTACGAAAAAGTTTATAATTTTGATATTGAAGGCAATGAGAATTATTATGTGACTGAGGATGGAATCTTGGTGCATAATGGGTATGTTTTCAATAATGACGGAAGTTTAAAAACAATTAATCAGTCATTAGATGGAAGTGTACATCCAGTAACAGGTGTTCCATTTAAAACTCCGAAGTGATTGTAGATGGTCAAAAAGTTAATGGGGTATTTCCAGTTTTTGATTCTAAATTTACCACAACACTTCCGGATAACCTTTTGGTAGCAAGTGATCCAAGCCAATTTAAACATTGTACCAAAAAATTAGCAGACGAAATTACTAAAAACCCTGCTATGGCAAGCAAATTTACAGATCAGCAATTGGCTGATATTATGAATCATAAGCCTCGCCCTGATGGTCTTACTTGGCACCATAATGAGAAAACTGGAGTCATGGAATTAGTTGATAGAAAAATACACGGAGATACTGGCCATACAGGTGGGAATAGTATCTGGGGTGAGGGGAAAAGATAAAATAAAATTTAAGATTTATGAAATGGTTATATAAAAAAGAATTAAAAGATTTCAATTCAATAAAGAATGTAGAAGATGTTTTTGGTATTAAATTTCCATCAGATTATAAAAATATTGTCTTAGAAAACAATGCAGCCACACCATCTCCCAATACGATCGATACATCAAGACAAACTGGAAAAGCTTTTGGTGAACTTTTGAATTTTAATTTGGATTCAAGCGAAAATATCATCTCTTTATATCAAGAATTAAAGAATAAAATCCCTGAAGAGGTATTCCCAATTACGATGGATCCCGGAGGAAATTTTTTATGCTATGATTTTAGAGAAGATAAAGCTAACCCAAAAGTTGTAAGATGGGATCATGAACAAAAATTTGTTGTTGAAGATAAAGAATTGATTATTGAAGATCATGAGCAAGAATCAGATTATTATTACTTAGATTTTGTTGCTGATAGTTTTACAGAGACACTTACAAACTTATACGGTGAAGAAGTAGAAGAATCTAATAGTTGGGATAAGTTTCAGGATGAAGAGAAACTTAAAGAATTTTCTGGTGAAGATTTAATCCAGGTAAACAGAATTAGAGCTTTGCAGGGTTTGCCTCCGATTGAAAAATAAAGCAAACTATCCTACAAAGTGTGTATGTTAAAAAATTTAGGGCTTGGATTTATAATCTGAGCCTTATTCAATATACATAAATTGATTAAGAAGAGTTCCCTAGTTTGGGACTAGCCAATATTGAAGACCTGTTTGAAGAGACTTTGTCCTCACCTTTAATGAAGAAACAAAGCAGCAGGAATACAAGCCTATTCTTCAAAAGCATGAACGGTTTACTTTACAGATGCTTGCGATAGAATTGCCAACAGGAGAATTTGTACGGGTAACTCCTGAACATCGTTTCTACTGTAATGATGAGTGGATTGAAGCCAGAGATTTACAACCAGGAGACTTATTGCATCTAAAAGGACGACATTACACCACCATTATCAGCATTGAAACCTTGCCTCATTACGAAAAAGTTTATAATTTTGATATTGAAGGTAATGAGAATTATTATGTGACTGAGGATGGGATCTTGGTGCATAGTGGGTATCAAAAAGAAAGATTACTAAAACCAATGGAGAATGGGTTGAAGGAACCTCAGCTAATGGACTGTGGAACAAACCTGAAGTAAATGCAATAACTAATAATGAGCCTATACCGTTTAAGAAAAATAAGTGTTTTATAAAATCTCTAAATTTACTGTTCACTTACAACGCAAAATTCATTACTTATTATATTTATCTTTCCCTAAAACTCATTAATCATCACATAGAAATGTGCCGAATATAAGCTTTCAACCCCTCCGGAGATATTTGTAAGATTAACTGTAATACTGGAAGTAGAGGTCATCCTGGGATTTGATATGGAAAAAGAAGGATTACCTGCAAAATCTCCTGCCGGAGAAACTACCAGTACAGCTCTTGTGGATCCGGGCTGCATATTTGCCGGAACCGGAATTTCCATTGTAGCAGATTTTCCCGAAGGCAGGTTATTTACAGAGACCGACGGCCAAACTTCAAAGGTAATCTGGTTTTTCTGTACACTCCCCTTTTCACCCAATTTGTATGCCCCATTTACATCCAGTTTAGCAGAAATATTGGGGATTCCTGTGCCTATACCAACATTAGCATTATTATTTCCGATAACAATGGCATTAGATTGGGAAGTTACCGCTCCATATCCCACTGCTGTAGAAAACTGCCCCAAAGCATTCGCTCCCGATCCTATTGCCGTAGAATTCTGATTATTGGTCACCGCACTATACCCTACAGCCGTTTCACTGTTAGAACTTGTTTTTGCATTATACCCTATTGCAGTAGACTGAAACCCTGATGCTGTTGAATTTTTCCCTACTGCTGTTGCATCATTTGTTGTGGTTTTAGCGTTGTATCCTGCTGCGAAAGATTGAAAACCTGATGCTTCCGCATTATTTCCTATTGCTGTAGCTTCATTCACAGTTACTTTGGCATTGAACCCCACTGCTGTTGACTGATAACCGGAAATTTTAGAATTGGCTCCCAAGGCTACCGATTCATTGGCCGTAACAGAAGTGTTTGTTCCGATGGCAATTCCCTGGTAAGCGCTGCTTGAATTCCCCAGGGCAATACCATTCTGATCTGCATTGGCTGCCTTTCCAAAACTTATTGAGTTATTGACACCCAATCTTCCAACTGCAGTAGAATTTACTTTAAAAATAAGGTCATCCGAAGTATTGGTTCCTAAAGAAAGATTTGTATTGGCGCCACCTGAATTACCGCTGTTTGTAGCCGAGCTGTTCCATGCCGAAATTGGAGTAGCACCCCCTCCGTTCATTCCGGTTCCAGTACTGGTGGAGAGCATATTCCATCGGGATTTATTCCAATAATAAAAACCCGCTTCCGTTAACCCGCCATTTCCATTATTCCAGACCACCAATCCTTCAGCCGGCTTTTGAATGGTTACCTGATCTATATTGGATGCTAAAGACACACTTGGAAAAAGGACTCCTTTGTTTTTTGAACTGATATGCAGTATAGAAGAAGAATCAGGTTCAGGCAAACCAATCCCCACCTGTGCGGTAACAAAATGAGTAATCAGTAAGAAAAGGAAAAAAAGTTGAGGTTTGGATTTAATTTGCATAGCCTGATGATAATAATTTATTTTTTGAGGTTGCAAATATACGAATTTACAATAAAATAGCCGTATTTTTTATCAAATCAATAAATAAACACATGATAGTGATTAAATCAACCTTTAATCACTTATATTTGAAACATTATCAGACATTAAAGAAACTTAAAAACTCAATACCAGTGCAGTATTAAAAGGCTTTCACAATCTATAATATTTAAAAATAAATTACATTATATATAAAAAATATCACGTAAAAATGAATAAAATAAAATCTATTTCTGTCTGACGAAACAGTTTTCAATATGATCGTTCACCATTCCGGTGGCCTGCATATGAGCATAAACAACTGTAGATCCCATAAATTTAAAGCCTCTTTTCTTAAGATCTTTAGACAAAGCATCAGAAATATCTGTTACAGCCGGTACATCATCTAAAGTTTTGGGACTGTTGTCCAGCGGCTTTCCTCCAACAAAACCCCAGATGTATTCTGAAAAACTTCCAAACTCTTTCTGAACTTCCTGAAATTTCTGTGCATTGGTTACCGTAGCTTTTATCTTAAGCCGGTTTCTTATAATGCCGGGATCATTCATAAGCTCTTCTATTTTATCTTCCGTATAAACCGCAATTTTTTTATAATTAAAATCATCAAAAGCTTTTCTGAAATTCTCCCTTTTAGCAAGAATAGTATACCAGCTCAGTCCTGCCTGAAAGCTTTCAAGGATCAGGAATTCAAAAATGGTTTCGTCATTATAAACAGGTCTTCCCCATTCTTCATCATGATATTTTCGGTACAGGTCGTCTTTTTCACACCAGCCGCAACGTATTCTTTCCATAACAGTAATTTTTATACTATGCTAAAGGTAATACTGATTTGGAAAAGTATAACAAAAGATTAAGAAAAGTTTAACAGCAGTTCCGGATTTTAGGAATGGTTATTGTTTATTTACTGTTACACAACAATAAAATATTATATATTATGAACAATTCAGAATACAACAAAGCCGAAGATGCAGTAAATAATACAGAAAACTCTTTAAAGAATGCAGCAGACAATGCTAAATGGAAAATTGATGATCTGGCAGCCAGAGCAAAAGATTATATCAATGAAAAAAGGAATAATGATGAAGAGGCACAGCAGGAAGACTGGTTTGAAAGAGTAAAAAATAATGCTGCTGATGCATGGGATGACATCAAAGATAAAGCGAACGAAGCCTGGGAAAAAACTAAGGATGCTGCAGAAGATGCGAAAGCAGAATGGAATAAGAAAACCAATTAAAATTTCAGTCATATAAATATTTTCAATAAAATGGAGTCTTAAATCAATAAGGCTCCATTTTTATGATGTCACAAACACAAATTATTGCTACATTTGTATTTAAATAAACATTAAAAAATTATGTCATACGGTTTACTTAAAGGCAAAAAGGGAATTATTTTTGGAGCCCTTAATGAGCAATCAATCGCATGGAAAGTTGCAGAAAGATGTCATGAAGAAGGTGCTGAATTTATCTTATCAAACGCCCCTATTGCTTTGAGAATGGGAGAACTTAATGGTTTAGCGGAAAAAACAGGTTCTGAGGTGGTTGCTGCAGATGCTACTTCTATTGAAGATCTTGAAAAACTTTTCGATGCCGCTGTTGCAAAATTTGGAAAAATCGACTTTATTCTTCATTCCATCGGAATGTCTATCAACGTTAGGAAGGGAAAACATTATACAGAAATGAATTACGACTGGTTAGAAAAAGGTTGGGATATTTCAGCCGTTTCTTTCCATAAAGTAATGCGTGTGGCCTGGGAAAAAGACTGCATGAATGAGTGGGGAAGTATTTTGGCGCTTACTTATATTGCGGCTCAGAGAACATTCCCGGATTATAATGATATGTCTGATAACAAGGCTTACCTGGAAAGTATCGCAAGAACTTTCGGAAACTACTGGGGAGAAAGAAAAGTACGTGTCAACACAGTTTCCCAGTCTCCAACAATGACCACTGCAGGTAGCGGTGTGAAAGGTTTCGGAGGATTCCTTGGATATGCGGAAGATATGTCTCCGCTTGGAAATGCTACAGCCTTAGAATGTGCAGACTATTGTGTAACTCTTTTCTCTGACCTTACCAAGAAAGTAACCATGCAGAACCTTTTCCATGACGGTGGTTTCAGCAGCTCGGGAGTAACTCAGAAAGTGATCAGCAAATATGATGTTGAATAACAACATTAAAAATATACTGTAACAATAAACCGGCGGCCTCTACGAGGCCGCCGGTTCTATAAAATGTTAATATGAAGTTACAGGATAACAGTCTGTATAGAATGGGCCGGCGCAGATAATTTTGCAGCCATTCCCTCGATCCACAAATTCGTTTCAATATCGTTCGCAGAATCATTCATGATCACAGTAACCAGCTGACCGTTTTCATTCATGAAAGTGGTAGATGTAAGAGCGGCTCTGTTTGATGAACTCCCGATTCTTTGGGCATTAGGCTTAATGAATTTTGAGACGTGGCCTACATAATAATATTCATAGGTATAATGTACCTCTCCTGTCTTGGTATCTGCTATAATTGGGGCAAAACAGAAGTTTCCGACATGGTTTGGGCCTCCCGTTTCATCCAGCAATACATTCCAGTCTGTCCATAAAGCCGTTCCTTTATTGAAATCATTAAGCATATTTCTTCCGTAAAGTTCACCCAGGCTCACATCATAAACTCCGGACATGTTGAACTGTTCTTTACAACCTTCGGTAAAAGCGAGAAACTTATCCGGGAAAGCTTTCTGGGTTTCGGATAGATTGTCGAAAAGCTGGGTTTTATTATTCCAGGTTTCATACCAGTGATACCCAATTCCGCTGGCATATTTTGAGGTTTCAGGATCACTTAAAGTAGTAGTGGCTCTTTGATAGATCAAATCCCGGTTGTGATCCCAGATCATTACCTTTTTGTCTCTGTAGCCATTTTTCCAAAGTGTTGGTCCCAGATTGTTCTTAAGAAATTCACCTTCTTCTTCAGCTGAATAAATGCAGGATTCCCAGGTTTGTGTTGCCATAGGCTCATTCTGTATAGTCAGCCCCCAGATGTTGATCCCTCTTTTTTCGTATTCTTTAATAAATTTAATATAATAATCTGCCCAAGTCTGGTAGAATGCATTTTCCAGACGGCCTCCTTTCAGCATACTTTTATTAGATTTCATCCATGCTGGCGGGCTCCATGGGGAGAAGTAAAATGTAAAATCTTTACCTATCGCTTTCTGGGCTTCTTTGATCATCGGGATCTTATACTTTTCGTCATGGGCAATATTGAAAGTCTTCAAAGCTGTATCATTATCTTCTACATAAGTATAGGAATCGCTGGAAAAATCGCAGGAGTTCATATTGGTACGCACTACTGTGTAGCCCAATCCATTTTTCCCAAAGTAAGCTTCTATAATTTCTTTCTGCTTATCCTTCGGCATTTTATAAAAGGTTTCTGCAGACGCATCAGTGATGGCACCACCTATTCCGATCAGCTTCTGATATTTAAAATCCGGATCTACAAAGATACAGGCATCTGTTTCTTTAGGCTGTCCGAATTTCTCAAACTTAACCGATCCTTTATCCGCCATTTTTTCATTGGTCTTGGAATTGGTAAGAATAACCTTTGCTGTTTTCCCTGCGTTCTTTTTCCAATAGTTCTGTGCATTCGCATTCAGAAACACTCCTACTGTCAAACAGCTAACAATTAGTTTTTTCATAATCTTTTTCTTTCTGTTTTGGGCGTAACTGCCCTCTCTTCATTATTTATTTTGATAAACTCTTACATAGTCTATATAATATTTTTGCGGAAATATAGTGTCATCTATTCCTTCTTTTCCGCCCCAGAAACCGCCTACAGCCAGATTTAAAATAATAAAATAAGGCTGATCAAAAGGCCAGGCTTCATAGGTTTTTTCTTTATTTTCATAGGTAAAAAACTTCTTCCCGTCAATGTAGACATCAATTTTTTCCGGTGTCCAGTCTGCTTTATATACATGGAATTTTTCACTGACATCTTTCACTATCAAGGTATCCGTTTTCTGTGTTCCCTGAATATGATTATATTTCTTGGTGTGCACTGAAGCATGGATATACCCATGATTGAAACCTACATGTTCCATGATATCCAGTTCACCGTCTTCCGGCCATTTTTTCATATTCTCACTCATCATCCAGATGGCTGGCCAGGTTCCACGGCCTTTGGGAAGTTTTGCCCTTACTTCTACTGTTCCGTACTGAAAAGAGAATTTCCCTTTGGTCAAAAGCCTTGCAGAAGTATATCTATTCTTGTCCCAGTTTTCTTTTCTGGCTTCAATAACAAGATTTCCATCTTCCATTCTGGCATTTTCAGGTCTTTTCTCTGTATAAAACTGAGCTTCCTGATTTCCATATCCGTCGCCACCTACATCATAATTCCATTTTAAGGAATCGGGAAGTCCGGCTCCGTTAAATTCATCACTCCAGATCAGTTTTCTGTTAGAATCTGTTTTATTTGAAATACAACTTACAGCAGAAAAAGCTAATATTCCTGTTAAAAAATAGATGTTTATCTTGATTTTCATCCTAATTTTTTCTATACAATGTTGTGCAAAGTGGCTTCGTATCTCAATCTTCTTTAAAAATAAAATCTGGATTTACTTTGAAAGTATTTTCATCTTCATTAAAATTCATAAACCCTATTTTAGACAATTCCAACAGGATGTTTTTTAGCACTTTACTTTTCTCATTATTTGTCCAATAACAAGATTTAAACTTTGGAAAATTATCTTCCGGTATCATCCCTAATTGTAATGCTAATTGATGCATTGCAATATCAGCATCAGTCCATTCCTTCATTTCCTCTTTTAATGTTCTCATTGCTATTTATTTTACCCAGTTAATTCTTTTCGTCTGAACATCTTGAGAATTGGTTCCAATCATCACATCAAATTCACCGCTTTCCCAGTCGTAATTTAACTGATCGTCATAGAATTTCAGATCTTCAGTGGTCAGCTTAAAATCAACCTTTTTACTTTCGCCCTTTTTAATGAAAACTTTCTGAAAGCCTTTTAATTCTTTTACAGGTCTTACCACTTTTCCGAAAAGATCTCTGATATAAAGCTGCACCACTTCTTCACCGTCGTATTTTCCTGTATTGGTAATAGTAACGCTGATATTTAATGTTTGATTTCCTTTAAGATTTGCAGAATTTAAAACCATATCAGAATATTTAAAATCCGTATAGCTTAGGCCATAACCAAATGGAAATTTCGGATCATTATCCAGATCAATATAGGCTGAAACATAATTCCGGTCCGTATTGTTTTTTGCAGGCCTTCCTGTATTGTAATGGTTATAATAAACCGGGATCTGTCCTTCGGTTCTTGGGAAGCTCATTGGAAGCTTTCCTCCCGGATTCACTGCACCGAACAGAACATCAGCAATAGAATTTCCTGCTTCAGTACCCAGCCACCAATTGTATGTTATTGCAGGGATATGATCTGCTGCCCAGTTGAAGATCAAAGGTCTTCCCGCATTGATCATTAAAACAACAGGTTTCCCTGTTTTAGCTATTTCTTTCAATAAGTCTTCCTGTACGCCGGAAAAACCGATACTGCTTCTGCTTTTGGCTTCACCACTCATGGCATGACCTTCTCCTAACGTCATGATCACTACATCAGCTTTTTTTGCAGTTTCCACTGCTTCTGCAAACATGGATCTGTCCTGATCGTCTACATTACATCCTTTTGCATATAATAAAGTTGAATTCTTATCGAGTTGATTTTTAATTCCGTCAAACTGAGAAACAATTCTTTGGTTGTCATCTTTGAAGGCAATAGACCAGAATCCGTGATTGGCTACTGTTTCTTTCCCGAAAGGCCCGATTAGCGCAACGGTTTTCACGTTTTTAGAAAGCGGAAGAATATTTCCTTTATTTTTCAGTAGAACAATACTTTTTGAGCCAAATTCTCTTCCGAACTTCCTGTGTTCCTGATTGTCGGTCTGTTCTTTCTGTCTCTTTTCATTGCTGAACCTGTAAGGATCATCGAAAAGTCCCATTTCAAATTTCTTGGCTAAAATTCTCCCTGCTGCATCATCCACTAATTTCACATCTACTTTTCCTTCTTTAACCAGTTTCGGAAGTTCGGCCATATAAACACGGCTTTCCATATCCATATCACTTCCACTTGAAACTGCTTTTTCAGCGGCTTCGTTTGCGTCTTTGGCATAACCGTGAGGAATCATTTCTCCTATACTTCCCCAGTCTGATACTACAAAACCTTTATAATTCCATTTTCCTTTTAAAAGTTCTCTTTGAATATATTGATTGGCTGTAGCAGGAATTCCGTTGATATCGTTGAAAGAATTCATGAATGTGGCCACTCCCGCTTCTGCGGCGGCTTTAAACGGCGGCAGATAAGTTTCATTCAACTGTCGTAAGCTCATGTCTACGGAATTGTAATCTCTTCCTCCGACAGCTGCTCCATACGCCACAAAATGCTTGGCACAGGCCATTACCGCGTCAAGGCTCCCTAAACCTTTTCCCTGAAATCCTTTAATCCTTGCCAGACCAATCTGCGTTCCCAGATAGGTATCTTCACCGGAACCTTCCATTACCCTTCCCCATCTCGGATCTCTTGCTATATCTACCATAGGTGCAAAGGTCCAGTGTATCCCATAAGCCGAAGCTTCTGTAGCGGCAATTCTTTCTGACTTTTCAATCATTGCCAGGTCCCAGCTTGCTGCCTGCCCCAGGTTAACAGGAAAAGTCGTCCGGTAGCCATGGATCACATCCTGACCGAACAGTAAGGGTATTTTCAGCCTTGACTGCTGAGCCAGTTTCTGAAAAGCCCTGGTTTCCTCAGCACCGGCTACATTGAGCATGGAGCCTACTTTCCCTTTTTTTATTTCTTCTAAAACCGCGGCAGAATTAGACTGTTGAGGTCCTGTAGCATATTCAAATCCGCTGTACTGGACCATCTGTCCTACTTTTTCTTCGAGTGTCATTTTAGACAGCAGTTCTGCAACTTTCTGATCAACCGTTTTCTGTCCGTGAACATTCATTCCCAATGCTGCAACTGTAAGTAAGAAATAAGCTTTTTTCATGATATTAAATTAAAAAACATAAGTCGCTGCCGAGTATCCTGAAAGGGTAACCGGGGCGGTCTTTCCGTTATATTTGATATTAAAACTTTCATCTGTACTGTTTCCGTTCTGGATAATAAGTACCGTTTTTCCGGCAGGAGTTTTAAATGCTGCCGTAGACAGTATTTCTGTCTGTGTAGAGGCAATACGCCGGGAGCCTGCAGGAACAAATTTGGAAGCGTGCGCAATAATGTAATAGGAAACATTTCTGGTAAAGTGTTCACTATCGGAAACTGTTATTGCCCCTTTACATTCTGTACATCCGCCGTCTGTATGAGGTTTGTATTGCGGATCATTAGCTACATTCCATTCCAAAGCAATTCTGCTCCAGTTTCTCATGGAACCGATGATTACATTTTTCATGTGCCAGTTCAGGTCTTCAGTAAAAGTTCCCTTCGATCCGGTCCACTGCTCGGTAAAATACAAATTTTTATCGGGAAACGCGTTGTGCACCGTACTTAATGCTGAAATATCTCCTTCATACAAATGGAAAGCCGAACCGTCAATATATTGATACGCTTCGGGATCTTTCAGAATATCAAGGACATATTCAGGTTTGTTGCAGTTATGATCGTAAACAACAATTTTTGTTTTGATATGATTTGCTTTAAAAACAGGTCCCAAATGATCTTTGACAAAATCCTTCTGCTGCTCAGACGACATATACAGGCTCGGATTGTTTCCTGGATGGAGAGGTTCATTCTGAGGCGTAATGGAATCAATGGTAATGCCTTCTTTTTTCATTCCCTGGATATATTTTACAAAATATTCTGCATATACCTTAAAAAATTCGGGCTTTAAACTTCCTCCTTTGGATTTTCCGTTATCTTTCATCCAAACCGGAGGTGACCATGGAGCGGCAATGATTTTGATGTTGGGATTAATGGCCAGGATCTCTTTCAGCATTGCAATAAGATCTTTATCCTTTGCCAGGCTGAATTTTGAAAGTGTAGGATCTGTCTGGCCTTCCGGAAGATCGTCGTAAGAGAAAACTTCACCATCGAGATCGGAAGCTCCAATGCTTAACCGTAAATAGCTTATGGAAATCGAATTCTTATCTTTTCCAAAAAGTTCATTCAGAAGTGCCTTTCGTTTGGAAGATGAAAGCCTGTTGATCACCTCAACGCTTCCTCCTGTCAGGGTATATCCAAAACCGTCAACATATTGAAATTTCTGAGTATCATCAATTTCAATATTCTGCCAGTTGTTGGCATTTTTAACAAACTTAACAGGGTTCTGCTGCTGTAATTTTACACTTTCATTGCCTTTCGTCAGCCAGGACTGAACATCAATTTCTTTACCCTCATTTACCGATGCACATGATACAGGAAAAAGTACCACGCCGCAAAGCAGCGCAGTACCTTTAAAAAAGAAACTATATAAACTGTGAAACTTCATATTTTAGTAACCTGGGTTTTGTTTTAAAGCAGTATTCGGCAATTCATTGAACGGAATTGGAAGAATTTCATTTTTATTTGCTTTAAATCCTTTGACGGCAAGCTTAGAAGGAGCATCTCCCCATCTGACAAGGTCAAACCATCTGTGTCCTTCTCCTGCCAGTTCTCTTCTTCTTTCGTCTTTAATGGCCTGTAGAGAAACAGGAACTGAAGTTAACCCTACTCTTGCTCTTACGGCATCCAACAGAGCCTGTGCTCTGCCTCCGGCACCGCCCAAAGCTTCAGCTTCCATTAAATAAGTATCCGCCAGTCTTATGGCTATATAATTCTGCCTGAAATTCAGTTCTGCTGGTCCTGGAAGTGAGCTCTTCAAAGCATTTGTAGGTAAATATTTGTTTAGGAAATAGCCGGTATCTGCAAAAGCAGGTGCATAAGTGATTTTACCTTCTGTCACCAGTTTTTTCGCATCAAAAACCGTCACATCCAGTCTAGGATCCCCCTGCATAAAACTGACAAAATTCTCTGTTACTGTATTAAATGCCCAGCCCGAATAGAGATCTGGTGCATTATTATTCGGAACATTTTTTAATGAATAGGAACGGGGTCCTACCATTACATTGATAGAGTTACCTTCATCTTTTCCCTGTCCCCAGAATCCCCAGTCGGAGCTTCCCTTATTGGTATGCATTACTTCAAGAATGGATTCTGATAAAAATTTGTATCTATTGGGATCCGGATCAGTTTCCAGCCCCACTTTAAATAAATCTGCATAATTTGCCACGAGCTTGTAACCATACTGGCTGGTTCCTCCAGGCGTACCATTTACTTGAGCAAATTGTGCAGCCGCTTCAGGCATTTTTTTATCATAAAGATAGATTTTACCCAATATAGCTCTGGCTGTTCCCTGCGTAATTCGTCCTTTATCACCGATACTTGGCGTCATCATCAGATCCGGAATAGCAGCATTGATATCACTTTCTATCTGAGCATAGACATCGCTTGGCTTGGCCTGTGGTATATTCCAGTAATCATCATCAAATTTTATGGTGCTAAGAATTAACGGAACATTTCCAAACATTCTTAACAGCTCAAAATAATATAAAGAACGGAGAACTTTAGCTTCTGCAATATATCTTTTCTTAAGATCTTCACTCATGGTAGCTCCCGGAACTCTCTCTATTAAAAGGTTAGCACGTGCAATTCCCTGATAATAGTCTCTCCAGTAGCTGGCAGGCATTGTATTAGGATTGATCATATAATTATTGATTCCCTGGATACCTGCACCATCGTTAGAACTTCCCCCACCGGAATAAAAATCATCAGATCCTGCATTAAAGAAAGTAACAGTATTTTCGAATCCCGACGAGTATTTTCTTAAGCCATCATAAACGGAAATCAATGCACTAAAAGACTGCTGTTCATTCTGAAAATACAGATCGGTATTAAAAGATCCTGAATTCTGAACATCGTCCAGATAGGAATCACTACAGCCTATATTGGTAAAACTCAGACCTGTCAGAAACACAACGGCAAGTCCTTTATAAATAATATTCTTATTTTTCATTTTGTTCATTATTAAAATTGGATATTAGCACCTAACAAAAATGTTCTGGCTTGTGGATAGTAAGCTCTGTCCACTCCTATTATGTCCTGTTCAGAATTGTTTCTTCCTGCAATTTCCGGATCGTAGCCTGTATATTTTGTGAAAGTAAAGACGTTTTCTCCCGTTACGTACAGCCTTACTTTGTTCATTCCAAAACGGCTTGTAACATCCTGAGGAAGTGTGTAGCCTAACTGGATAATTTTCAAACGGACATAATCACCTTTTTGAAGATAGTAATTTGACATCCAGGAATAGTTATGGTTAGGATCATTACGGGTAACTCTTGGATTATCATTGGTAGATCCCTCTCCTGTCCATCGGTCTAAGATTCTTGTCTGATAATTGGCATCAGGAATATCCAACCTCCTTACGCCCTGGAAAATCCTGTTACCAGCCTGCCCCTGTGCAAACATCATAAAATCGAAATTTTTATAATTTAGATTCACGGTCAGTCCGAAAGTATATTTCGGGATAGAGCTGCCTAAATTTACTTTATCATTGTCATCAATTTTACCGTCACCGTTATTGTCCTGCCAGATAAAATCTCCCGGTTTTGCATCCGGTAATAATTTTACGCCGTTAGCGTTTACATAATTGTCGACTTGTGTCTGATTCTGGAAGACACCACTATACGTCTGTCCGTAAAATGATCCGTAAGGCTGTCCTACTGCTACCCTGGATACCGCTCCCATGGTCTGGAAAGAAGCAAGGTTGAAATAGTCCATATCGTCTTCCAATCGTAAAACTTTGTTTTTAATAGTAGCAAAGTTTCCGTTAACTGATATACCGAAGTCCTCCCAGTTCTTTTTATAGCCTAATTCAAGTTCAACACCTGTGTTTTCCATATCTCCTACATTTGACCAAGGTAAAACAGGAACTCCTATATAACCAGGAATATTGATTTGTCTGAGGATATCGGTAGTTTTCTTTTTATACCAGTCTGCTGTCAGGGTAAAATTGCTGAATAATTTTAAATCTGCAGCAATATTCAGCTGGCTTGTCTGTTCCCATTTCAGATTGGGATTTTCCAGGGTACTTTTCGCGTAACCAATGATGATATTATTACTGGAATTGGTATAATTACTTCCTGAAACCATGAAACTTGCAAATCTGAAGTTATCCATTTCATCATTTCCTAATACTCCGTACCCTCCTCTTAATTTTAAGTTATTAACCACTTTATTCTCCGGCCAGAAATTTTCTTTATGAATATTCCATCCTAAGGACATGGACGGAAAAGTTCCCCAATGCTGATTTGTGGCAAATTTTGAAGAACCATCTCTACGGATAGTTCCTGTGAACAAATATTTGTCTGCATAATCGTAAATGATTCTACCAAAATAAGATGCTTTACGGGTTTGAATTCCATCCCAACCTTTTGCTGTAATATCATCCTGCGGAATATCAAAGTTGAAAGAAGCGTCCTGCCAATTCTCAATAGGCAGATTAGTATAGGTTAAACTTGCCCCGCCAGCAATGTTATACCGGTAAACTCCCTGGCCCAACAATACACTTAAATTATGGTCGCCGAATTTGTTCTGATAGGTCAGGGTATTTTCCATGCTCCATTCGAATTTATTTTCGTCTACCTTATTCAGGTTATTAAAGCTGGTATTGTTATAATTCGGACTTAAATAATATTTTGGAGTAAAAGTACGGCTTCCCCAATAGGATTTCTTGCCATTCAAACTTGTTTTGAAAGTGAAGTGATCAAGAAACTTAAGCTCTGCAAAAACATTACCCACGAAATCGTCAGACCAGTTATAATTTCCCTGCTGTAAGTGACGGAAAGCCTGCGGATTGGTCATTTCATTGTTTACATATCTGGAAATTCCGTACGGACGACCTTCAGAATCACGTATGATATAAGGATTGGTATAACCACTTGGGTCTACCATAGACCAGTCTGTAACAACAACAGGAGTCGTAGGATCCAGGTTAACTGCTGAAGCCAATGGTCCTCCAAATTCTTCATTGGCACTTACCCCCTGAGATTTTATGTGGGTATAGGCAAAGGTTTGTCCTATGGTTAAATAATCTGTTACCTTGTGGGTCGAATTAAATCGGGCATTGATCCTTTTGTAATAAGAGATGTCACTCATTACAATACCCGTTTGATCAAAATATCCGAACGATGTATAGTAGGTTGACTTTTCATTACCACCGGTAATACTTACTTCATGTGAACTCTTTTCACCGGTTCCGAAGATAGTGTCCTGCCAGTTTGTTCCTTTTCCAAAAGATTCAGGATTCAAAAATCTTGGTGCCTGTCCATCATTAACAAAACCTTCGTTGATGATTTTTGCATATTGTGTTGCATCCAGAAGATCCAGCTTTTTTGAGGCATTTGAGAAACCATAAAACCCATTATAAGAAAGACTCAGTTTTCCCTTTTTCCCCTTTTTTGTTGTAACAAGAATTACCCCTTTTGCTGCAGAAACTCCATAGATAGCAGATGATGCTCCATCCTTCAATACTTCCATACTTTCTATATCAGACTGGTTCAGCCATCCAATGTTATCTACTACAATACCATCTACAACCCATAAAGGACTATTGCTACCTGCACCAAAACTGGTAATTCCACGTACCCGTACAGTAGCAGCAGCACCGGGCTGCCCGGAATTCGTCACTACGGAAACACCTGCAGCTCTTCCCTGCAAGACCTGTTCGGGCTTACCTGCCGGAATGTTTTCTATATCGCTTGCTTTAATACTTGCAATAGCTCCGGTCACATTACTTTTTTTCTGTGTACCGTAACCAATCACGATGACCTCCTCTATTTTATTCTCTTTCGGAACAGTGTCTTGTACGCTGGTCTGTGCACTGAAATTAGCTGTAAAATACAGTACAGCAACTACCCCCAGGCTTCTTGATACTCTTAGATTCATATACAGTTAGTTTTTAATTCTCAAATTGAGACAATAAAAATATATTTTTTTTTAAATAATTAACATTGTATTCATAATTATTTTAATTTTTCGTTTATTTTTGGGACTTGAAGGCCCTATATCTTCTTAAGAAATCGTAAAAAAATCATAAAAAAACAATAAAAAAAGTCCCCAAAATGACAGCCAAGCTTTCCAAGATCTCCCTTCCCCTAAAACTAACCTTCCTTATTTTCTCAATGGTCTTGAACTGCATGGGTATTGTGATCCTTCAGCTTTCAGAAGCAAAAATCACTTATGAAAAATTAGGTTTCTTAGAATCATTCAAAGACATTCCCATTGCGCTTATTTCACTTTTTGCAGTGAATGTTATAAGCAGAACGGGTACTAAAAAAGCATTAATATCAGCCTTAGTCATTGTTGGAATCTGCTCTTGCTTTCTTCCCTTTATAGAAGATTTCTGGTTTTACAAAGTATGGTTTGCCATTATCGGAACCTGTTTTGCGGTTGGAAAGATTTGTGTATTCGGAATCATACGGAACAATATTTCAGATGAAAAGTCTCTTGCCAAAATGATGAACAGTGTAGAAGCCTCATTCATGGTCGGTATTTTTATCGTGAATACAGGCTTCGGATGGCTTATTTCCAGCCGTTATTCCGAATACTGGAAATTTGGGTTCCTATCAATAGCCGTACTTTGCGGAGTAACTATATTTCTGTTTTCAAAGCTGAATATTTCAGAACCAAAAAAAACGGAACGTAAAAGTCTTATTGCTGAACTTTCAGTATTCGCAAAGCCCGCAACAATAATGTTCCTTGCTGTAGTTTTTTTTATCGTTTTTGTAGAACAGGGATTTAATTCCTGGCTGCCTTCCTTTTATAAAAATCATCTGAATGTCAATTCATTTTTTGCCTTACAGGCCACTTCTTTCCTAGCTCTTTTTTCTTATGCAGGCAGAACGGCAACAGCTAATATTATTCAGAGATTTTCACTGTCAAAATATTACATTTTGTGCATTTCTTTAATTATTGCTGTACTGTTAATTATTTTGGGAATCCAGTATTTTGATTCTGTGAATTCCGGCATTATCCTGTTCTTATTTCCGGTGATCGGGCTTTTCCTTTCACCGCTCTACCCTGTCATCAATTCAAAAATGATTGCACAGATTGATAAAGAAAAGATCAACCTGTTTACATCCCTGATTGTGATTTTCTCATCGCTTGGCAGCTCTGTCAGTTCAATTATTATGGCTGTCCTGTTCGGAAAACAGCTGTTAAACTATTACCCGCTCTACATATTACTTGCTGTTTCTGTGCTTTTTACAGTGAGTTTAATATATTTTAGGCTTGCAGGAAAGAAATTATAGAAAATAATTTTATTTTTACTCCATGAAAATCAAAGACACCAAAAACAAAGAGACTCTTCAGGAACTTATTGATACAAAAGATTTTGTAGCACACGTATCTGTCGACTGCACGATATTTGGTTTTCACAATAATATTTTGAAAGTTTTGCTTCTGAAGTACCACGATCTGGATCTGTGGTCGCTTCCGGGCGGTTTTGTTTTCAATGATGAAGACCTTCGGGAAGCCGCTGCGAGAGTACTGTATGAAAGAACGCATCTTCAGAACCTTTTTTTAAAACAGTTTCACACGTTTGGGAGAATTGACCGGACAGAGAACAATGTCCACCAGATCCTTCTTAATAACAAGGGAATTGAAGTTCCGAAAGACCACTGGATCTTCCAGAGGTTTATTACAGTAGGCTATTGCAGCCTTATTGATTTTTCGGTTGCCAATACTTTTCCGGATGCATTCAACGAAAGCTGTGAATGGTTTGAGGTTAATAAACTGCCTAAGATGGCCTTCGATCATGACAGAGTTATAGAAACGGGACTTGAATACCTTCGTATGAATATCAATACCGAAGTGGCAGCCAGCAACCTTCTTCCTGAAAAATTTACGATGAAAGATCTTCAGTCGCTGTATGAAACTATTTTGGGACAGAAATTCAGGAGAAATAATTTCCAGCGTAAAATATTAAGCTTAAATATTCTTGACAGGCTGGAGAAACTGTATGACGGGTCTGCAAATAAAGCTCCATATCTGTATAAATTCAAAAGCAAGGTACATAATGCTGCCAATCAGTATCCTATCTCAAATGATGAGGAATCTTAGGAGGCGGTATTTTAGCTGAAACCCTTTATGTTTCCATTTATCTCACTGAAAATCAAAGGTAACGAAGATTCGTAAAAAAATTTTTCAAACCAACGAAAAGTATTACTTTTAAACAAATCAAAAAAATCATGTCATATTATCCTCTTACAAGCATTCCGGACTACTACGGAATTGATGCTTTACTTACTGAAGAACACAAACTGATCCGCCAATCGGTAAGAGATTGGGTGGAAAGTTTTGTAATGCCGCAGATTGACCAGGCCGCACAGAATCATACTGATATTCCGGGCTTAATGAAAGAATTGGGGAAAATTGGTGCGTTAGGCCCATATATTCCTGTTGAATACGGCGGTTCAGGGTTAGATCAGATCTCTTATGGTCTGATTATGCAGGAGCTTGAAAGAGGAGATTCTGCCGTACGTTCTGCTGCTTCGGTACAGAGCTCGCTGGTGATGTTCCCTATCAATGAATTCGGTTCCGAGGAACAGAAGAAAAAATACCTTCCTCACCTTGCTGCAGGAGAAATGATCGGTTCTTTCGGACTGACGGAGCCTAACCACGGTTCTGACCCTAGTTCTATGGAAACTTATTTTAAAGATATGGGCGACCATTATCTTCTGAACGGTGCCAAAATGTGGATCACGAACTCTCCGCTGTGCGATATCGCAGTAGTCTGGGCAAAAAATGAAGAGGGAAAGATACAGGGATTAATTGTTGAAAGAGGAATGGAAGGCTTTACTACGCCTGAAACTCATAATAAATGGAGCTTGAGAGCTTCAAAAACCGGAGAACTGGTATTTAATAATGTAAAAGTTCCTAAAGAAAATTTACTCCCGGGAGCAACCGGATTAAAAGGACCTTTATCTTGTCTGAATTCAGCGAGATACGGAATTTCATGGGGCGTAATTGGTGCCGCAATTGACTGCTACTGTACAGCGGTTCAGTATTCTAAAGAAAGAAAGCAGTTTGGTAAGCCGATCGGTTCTTTCCAGCTTCAGCAGAAGAAATTAGCTGAGTTCTTAACGGAGATCACAAAAGCACAGTTGCTGTGCCTTCAGCTAGGAAACCTTAAAAATGACCACAAAGCAAGTCCTGCGCAGATCTCAATGGCTAAGCGTAACAATGTGAAAATGGCTATTGATATTGCCAGGGAATCCAGACAGATCCTTGGGGGGATGGGAATTATGGGCGAATTCCCGATGATGAGACACGCAGCCAATCTTGAGTCTGTGATCACGTATGAAGGTACTCATGATGTACATTTACTGATTACCGGTTTAGATATTACAGGAATCAATGCTTTCTAAATAAAAGCTTAAAATATACTGAAAAGGAGTCCGGCCGAATGGCCGGACTCCTTGTTTTAGTCACTTTGCAGAGAACTTATATTCAATGAATAATTATTGATGTATTAATATTATTAACATTTTATTAAAAACAATTAATTTAATAACATTAAAAAATATCAATATGAGAAAATTATCCACACTTTTATTAAGTTTCACTGCTCCGTTCTTTTTTGCCCAACAGGCAGGAGATGTTGTCAGTTTTGAACAAAAATTAGATCTGACCCCGCAGGGAGTTACCAATTTCATCGCTAACAGTCTGGGCGACCAGAATGCTCCGGATTTCGTCAGTTATCTCAATGGGTTCAATGTGGGACTTAAAGGCTATAAAATCACCTATTACACCAAAAATGAAAAGAATGTCTTAGTAAAAGCTACAGGACTCCTGATGTATCCGAACGTTAATTTCAAACTTTCCACGGTTGTATCTGATCACGGAACGACTGACAGCAGAAATAATGTCCCTTCTAATTTTAAAGGAGCCTTAACCGCAGGATTTGTAGTTGAATTGTCATATGTACTCAACGGCTATATTCTGATGGCGCCTGATTACGTAGGAATGGGAAGCGGAGACGGTGTTCACCCATATGTAGACGCTGTTACGGAAGCTGGTGCAACAATAGACTTTGTAAAGGCAGCCAATAAAGTGCTGGGTCAGTTAGGAATAAAAAGATATGATGAATACTTTCTAGCAGGCTATTCACAAGGTGCCCACGCTGCCATGTCCACTTTAAAAAGCCTGAGCACTTCCAACCCTGCTAACCTGAAGTTCAAATATGCCTATATGGGAGACGGACCTTATGATTTTTCAGGAGTTACTTTGAATAAAGGAGTTCTGGAGAAAGATTTTTATCCTTTCACCTCTTTCCTGGCCAATGTCCTTCACACCTGCAACAATACAGGCTATAAAACGTATAATAACAGTATTTCCGAGGTCATTTCTCCGGAATATCTGGATAAATACAATTATCATGTAGTCCAGGATAACGGAGGTCTTCTTTGGGGGCCAGTAATCTGGAGGAATCTTTTCACCCAAAATTTTGTCAATGATGTTACCAATAACCCAAACAATAACCTCAGACAATGCATGAAACCTAAGGATGTGTATGACTGGTACAACAAAACACCAATGACCTTAGGACATTCTTCAGTAGATCTGGCTATTCCCCCGGAAAACACCTCTAAAACCATTGATGTGCAGCGTGGATATTACGCATGGTGGGATCTGAACAAGTATAAGCTGGAATCCTTATTTTGGGGACCTTTAGGCCATGTAGGAGGAATTGTTCCTTTTACTTTAGCATCCAATGCCAAATTCAATACGCTCAGAAGCGGAGGTTTTCTGAATGAATGGGCCATACTGACTTCAAAACAGCAGGGAAACAGCCAGCCTGAAACTCATTCGCTCTATTCTTCCCAGTTAAAGCCGGATCTTGGGAGTATGCAGCTTGTAGGAGTTACAGATTTCAATCAGGAAAAAGCAGTAAACAAATCAGGAACAGAAAGCAGTTTATCATCATTAAAAGACGGTGTCTATCTTTTAAAGGTACAGGAAAATAATGATCAGAAATTAATTCCGTATGTTAAAAGTACTCCTGTAGAAGTTCCTGAAAATGAAATTGTACAATCTGAAAATAATGGTATTTTGAAACTGAAAGTACCGCAGGAAGAACTGATATCCATTAATATTTTTGATGTCAATAAAAATCTTTTAAGAACAGTTTCTCAGAAAGAGTATGCTGAAAATAATGGAATTAACACAAAACACATTGATAATCAGGATAATACATTTGAAGTTATCACTCAGTTTTATAGTCTTCAGTTCAGGAAAGCGCTGGAAAACAGTTCACTATCTAACAAAGCTGAAATATTTACAAAAAACCGCCAGATTATCGCCAGAGCACACAACGGCATTAAAAACATCAGCATCTACCATATTTCAGGTGCATTGGTTATTCAGCAGGAAGTCAGCCAATCAGAATTTGAATCAAAACACTTAGAACCGGGAATTTATGTAATTCAGCTCACCGGCAACGATGGAAAAACGGTGAATAAAAAAGTAAAATTATAAAGACAATAGTACTCGTATATTCTTCATTTCAAATGGATGCACTTCAGCAATGGAGTGCATTTTTAATTGGAATAAGGCTTGATATTCTCAATAAAACTGAGATCAGGGTTCAATATTTCCAGGATAAGGTTCTTTACAGACTGCATGGCGTCATCAATATTTCCTTTGTCAAACTGCAGGGAAACCACTCCTTTTTTAGCCTCCGCAAAGCTCCAGATTCCCGTTTCTATAGGAAGTCCCCAAAATTCCGGAAGATTCTGTACCACATAATGATAAATGCAGAGCTGAAGGGCCTGTTTTCTTTCGCTGTTATGGAAATATTCATCTACATTGTTTTCATCTATTTTTACTGTGAGATTTTTGATTTTTGCCGTTTTATAATCAATAATTCTTAAAGTTCCGTTCAGTCGGTCTATTCTGTCAATGAATCCGAAGAAAGAAATCTTGTCACTGCCGTCCAGATAAAAATCTACATTTTCGAATCTTTTTTCAATATCTAATATCTCCAGAGTATGGCCACTCCTCACCAGTTCAAGATCATGGTTAAGAACATTCTCTATCACTTTTTTAGCAATAGCCCTGTGAATAAAATTCATCCCTTTTTCATAGAATTCAGGTTGGTGTTTCAGCTTTTCAATAGCCACATTAATATATTGATCTATATCTTTAATTGAATTTTGTAAATCCTTTTCTTTTAATACCTTACCTTTAAGTAATTCATATACTTCTTGAAGTGAATAATGAACCAGATTTCCGTAATTTTTAACTGACAGTTCTTCTTCTATTTCATCCGTTTCAGAAGTCTTTAATATCTTGGAAAGATAAAAATCTATAGGATTGTAAAGATAGCTGGTAAGGTGGGAAGCAGATACTTTTTCTTTCCATTTCTGAAGCCTTTCCATCACGATTTCCGTCTTCAGAATTTCTATCGGCTGCGAAGCAATAGGCTCGGAAGAATTTTCAATAATGAGATGTTCTATCTTATGGGAGCTCTCCATTTCAATCTGAGTGATGAATCTGCTCTTCTCTCCCGTATTGACTCCGGAGCTGAGTGCATTGTACAGAAGATGTACATTTTGGGAATCCTGGATCAGCCTGTAAAAGTGATAGGCGTAAATGCTGTCATTTTCAAGGAATGTATGCAGGTCAAAATACCTTCTGATATCGAACGGAATATACGTATTCTGTGAATTTCCCAAAGGAAGCTTCCCTTCATTCACAGAAAGCATGATTACATTTTCGAAGTTTAAAAGACGGGTTTCCAGAAGTCCCATAATCTGGAGGCCACGAAGCGGTTCCCCCTGGAAATCTATACTTTCTGAATTAACATGCTGGTTGATCAGGATTTCCAGCGTTTCCATTTTGATCTCAAAATCATATGGGCTGAGCTGGTTTTTAATAATTCTGAACGCATTCTCAAAATGGGAAACGTTTTCATATTGGATATCATCTATTTCCAGCCATTTGATCCTTTTACAGAAAGCGATAAGCATATCCAGGTAAATGTCCGTATGATCTGCTTTTTTAAGAAGTCCATAGTAAGAAAGTCCGTTTAGAAGTTCTTCTAAGAGTTTTTTTGATATATAAACGATATTCCGTTCTTCTATTTTTGTTCTGAAATTACTGATAATCAACTCATCCTCAGTAGATTTCGGAAGCTCTTCAAGGATCGGAAAAATATCTCTGTAGTAATAGGAAGATTTATTCTTCTCCAGCTGTTTCTGAAGATAGAAAAGCTGTTTTACGGCATTGGAAAAAGAAAGGTTCTTCAACGGAAACCCCATGGTTATATTCAGGTTTTCAACACCGTACATCACATCCAGACTTGCCGGAAGAAGATTTTCATCCAGCAATACCACGGCGGTGTTAGAATAGGTTTTATTTTCAATTTCCTTAAATATTTCAGGCAGCACTTTCGTCTGCGTCACATTTCCGGAGACTTCATAAACCCTGATATTTTTGGGCTGGTTAAAATCGTCTTCTATCCATTGAAAAGCCCTGTTATCATCAAACTCTTTCCATGTTTTGTGATTCCTGAGGAATTTTCCGGCTTCCTGCCTTTCATCATCAAAATAATAATGATCCGCCTGAAAGAAGCATTGTCCTTTATTCCGACGCAGTAAGCTCCTCACCAGCTTCTCTTCCACCGGTGTAAAAGCATTGAAGCCACAGAATACAAAATTCTCGGAAGTATGCTCAGCAAAATCAACGATCCTAGCTTTGGCGGTTTCATGAATCATCCCTGAGGTCGCCCAGTTTTTTTCCTGGAGTTTTTTCTTTAGAATAGGAAGAAAAATATTCATATTCTGCCAGAAATTAAGGAATTTCTTACGGGGAACATCATCATCTTCGCCGAGATCCTGGGCCCATACTTTAATCCTTTCTTCATCAAACATATACTGTAAAACAGCCTCATCACTTTCAGAGAACTTCAGGATATCATCCCAATCCTTCTGAAGGGTTGGAAACCACTTTAAAAAGTCCGCAAAATCATCTTTCGGGATAAGACCTAGACTCCGGTAGACATCAAAGGCAAAAAGCCACAGAGAGATTCCCTGAACAGGCTGCTTATCTGCAATCCTGTCAATCAGCTCTTCTATGGTAAAAAAATTGGGAAGAAATCCTGAATAATGGTTTTCTTCTAAGATCTGCCTGATGAATACGATGGGACGTTTTCCGGGCAGCACGATATTGAACTCCGAAAGGTCTGGGTTTTGGGCCAGCAGTTCGTGGATGATCTTATTGAGAAATTTCAAGAGGCTTTGTAGCTTTTTAAGTTGTCCAGTTCTTCAGCAATAATGGCATTGTATTCTGCCTGCTTTTCTTTATTCATTCCATGTTCTGTAATTCTGTCATAGGACATCTGGAAGTTTTTGTAATCGTTTGATATTTTGCTGTAAACTGCTTTAAAATTTTTGTTGTAATCACCGGAAGTTTTGATCTTTTCCTGAATTTCTTTTCTGAATTTTCTAACAAACATTTCTGCAATGTCAAAATGCTTCTGCTCATGCAGGAGGATATAATCATTTATTTTTTTGACATCTTTCCAGGACCTGTCTTCATTAAAAATAGCCATGATCTCAATTTTAACCGGAGATTTTGGATTGGTAGATTTCACTACAGAATATTCCCAGCCACAATGGGTATAAGCAGCTACATCAGGTCTGTTTTTTCTGTTTACGGGGCTTTTAAAGTTGTCCCAGACTAGCTTTCGATCTTCCTGCCAGATAATTTTCTGCCCAAAAAGAGCATTGGCAAAAAGAAAAAAGCAAAGTGAAATCCATTTCATTATTTATTATTCAACTACAATTGTTTTGGTGATCCAGCTGCTGCCACCATTCCAGAATTTAAAGGTATACGTTCCTGTCTGGCGTGGGCTGAAATTGATCTGATTGGCTCCCACATAGGTTCCCTGCGTACAAGGCCCATCTGTAGTATATTTATAAGCAGTAACAGATCTTTCCACGTCGCTGTCATGAATATACTCATATCCGTAAAAACCCTCACACTGGGAAGAATAGGCAGAATACGTTTTAATGCTCTGTATTGAATACACATCCATAGTATCCTGCATGATTTTAACGCTGTCTATCTTTATTTTTTCTACAGATTGTACAGTCTGGTAATCATCGTCTTCACAGGAAATAAAAACCATTCCCGAAAACAATACAGAAAATCCAATGTTTAAAAGTTTTTTCATAACCTTAAATTTACTGATTATCAATAAAAATTCAGCAAAAATTATTCCTTAATTTAAACAAATCAAGAATTAAAATTGCCTTTTGATACATAAATCACTTTTTTAGTATCAAAAAATTCTTCATCAAAATAGTTTTTAAGATTGAAGATTTCACATTTAATTCCGGCTAATTCTTCTGCAAGGTCACCGCCTTTTAAATATAAAACTCCGTTGTGTTTGGGATTAAACTGTTCTTTCTCAAACTTTCCTTTCAGCCATCTGAGGAATTCCGGCATCTGGGTAACAGCCCGGCTTACCACAAAATGGAACTTTTCTTTTACCTTTTCTGCTCTTCCGTGAACGGCCGTTAAATTCGTCAGCCCGATTCCTTCTGCCACTGCTTTTACAACCGTAATCTTTTTTCCAATAGAATCAACTAAAGTAAATTCTGTTTCCGGAAATAAAATTGCCAGGGGAATTCCCGGAAAACCTCCTCCTGTTCCAATGTCCAGCACCTTTGTACCAGGTGCAAATTCCATTATTTTTGCAATTCCTAAAGAATGCAGAACATGCTTCTCATACAGCGATTCCATGTCTTTTCGTGAGATCACATTGATTTTTTCATTCCACTCATTATACAGTTTCTCCAACTGGGAAAACTGCTCGATCTGCTTCTCCGTAAGATCAGGAAAGTATTTTAATAGTAACGATGCTGCCATATGAATTATTATAATCTACAAAAATAAGTTTTATTTCTGTTGTATTCAAATGAAGTTGTCCGGACCAGACTTTAAATTTCAGCTTCAGTAAGGTAATATTATCTGGTAATACCCGGAATAACGGGCACACTTAAATTCCCTGTCTGATTAACGGTCTGAACCGCAAAAATATAATTGTCTTTTGAAAGTGGGATTTTAATGGAGAGTTCTTTGGTGAAAATCTTCTTTTGCCAAACCGGACTGTCAGTTTCTCTTACAAGAATATAATATCCCGCCGGCGTTCCGGATTTTGGCTTTTCCCATCGCAATGAAGTGGAATTGGTAAGCTCTTTAACCATTACTTCTACCCGTTCGGGTTTTGAAGCTGCTTTGGCAAGACTGGCCAGAACAGCAATATTGGCAGCTACATTCCTTTTCAGATAGTTAAAATCTATAAATTCAGGAAGGTCTCCGTACTGCTTATTATTTTCGACTCTTACATCCTGATGCTGGTGATCGTAGTTCTCATAATATTCGGTAAGCCTTACGGAAGGAAATCCCTGACTGACAAAACTGGAATGATCTCCTCCGCGCAGGAACCTGTCGTTCCTGTAGATCAATTTGACCTCCAGTCCTTTCACATATTCTTCTGCAATTTCTTTGATGTACCGGGCCAGCTGCCGGGATTCACTGTCATTTTCAAGTCCCAGATTTCTTATACCCATTGCTTTTTTATCGAGTTCTGCGTAAGGCAGCCCTTCACTGAAAACCCTTAATGTACGGTTATTGATTTCTCCAGTTTCTCCTGCTTTAGCATTTCCGATCATATCGTTATTCAGAACAGCTTCTATCTGCAGGTTTTCTTTTTTAGCTTTATCTGCCAGAAGTTTAGATCCAAGCAGCGACTGTTCCTCTCCGGAAAAAGTAACGAAAATAACAGATGCGGGAAAGGAAGATCTGCTCAAAATTCGTGCAGCTTCTATAACAGCGCTTACTCCGCTCCCATCATCGTTGGCCCCCGGCACAGATGAAGTTCTGTTCATTACATCGGTAACCCGGGAATCCAGGTGTGCAGAAATCAGGAAAATTCTTTTATCATTGGGATCTGTACCTTTCAGAAAAGCTATAGGATTTCCCAGGTCGGTCGTTTTATCTATTCGTTTTCCATCCGGCTGAATGTTTTCCTGCTGTAAGTACACATCCATTCTTCCTCCGGAATTCTTTGCATAATCTTTAAATTTACTAAGCACCCAGCTCCTTGCCGCTCCTATTCCCTGGCTTTTATCTTCCACCGAGCTTAAAGTATGCCTGGTATGAAAGCTTACCAGCTTACCGATATAGGATTTTAAAGAATCTGAGCTTACTTCAGAAACATATTTCTTTATTTCACCATCTTTTGTCCGTACCTGAGAAAACCCGGCAAAAGGAATCAACAGTAAAAGGAGAGCATATTTCATATGATAGATATAAGAAAGATTAAATATACAAAACATAGGAGTTTGAAAATATCTTTTCACATAAGATTTTACAAGTATCTTGGGTACATAAAAAAGACTGCTTTTCAGCAGCCTCATTTATTTTTAATCTTTTTCAATTGGATTATTGGTCATTCTGAGTTTCCTGGCAATCAAAGCATCCATCTGTTTTCCGCTTTTTTTGAGTTCATTATAATCCAGTTGGGTTACGTATCCGTCTTTCAGTTCCAGCCCCATGATTCCGGCTTTGGAATCCACACTCATACCGGAAATATCGTCTGCAGGAGTAAAGGTATAATTCTTAATGAGCTTTCGGTATTCACTATTGGCCATCTGCTTATTGTTTTTAGGAATAAAAGAAACCACCTTACTGATCTTTTTGATCTGAATCAAATCAAAGCTATGATCATTTTCACTGTCCTTTACGGAAACAACAAGTCCCGGAAGTCCACTGAATTTATAAGGGCCATCATTTACCGGAAAGTCTTTGCTGAACCACGCTTCCCATTGTCTGCCTTTATAATCCACTACTGCTTTCTGGCAGTTCATGTTATTAATTTTCTTGAAATCATTCTCAATTTTCCATTTTGGCGCTTCATTATCCGAGGTTATAATGCTTACCGTTTTGTATTTGTCGTAAAAATGAATGGTCTTTTCAGTATAATCTTTTTCTACAGTATAACTCAGATTACGGTCATACTGCCTGCTCTTTAAAAGAGCCGGATACCTTCTGTCCGCATTGTAGACAGAGTCCCGTTCGTATTTTACTCCATTCTGAAAATAGGACTTTTTCCCGTCTGTATCCAGATTCATATAGTCCGTTACCACCGAATCTTTTTTCTCCGCATCGGGTTTCATTTTGTATTCGTAAACAAAACGGTAGCTCTGGGCCGAAAAAAAAGAAGCCCATAATAAAAACAAAAATCTGTACATTTTTTGAGAAAATAGGTTAAAATATTGTTGAATACAGGCTGAATCAGCCATTTCCAAATCTAGTGAATAAATTGAAACCTGACAAAAATCTTTTTTTTCGGCCCCAGTTTTATTTCCCGGCGAAACGTTTTTATTATATATTTGTTAAAATTCAAAAAGACCCACATGGATAAACTTTCAGATAGAGTAAAAAGATTAGGTTACTCACAGACTTTCGTAATGTCAAACAAAGCAAGAGAAATGAAGGCCGCCGGCGTTGATGTGATCAGTCTGACACTTGGCGAACCGGACTTTGATGTTCCGGACAATATCAAACAGGCCGCTTTTGATGCGATTAACCAAAACTACAGCCACTACTCTCCTGTTCCCGGGTTTCTTGAACTTCGCGAAGCCGTTGCCCATAAATTAAAAAGAGACAACAATCTTGACTATAAGCCATCCCAGATCTGTGTTTCCAATGGTGCTAAACAGGCTATTTTAAATGTACTGGCCTCCGTGGTCAATGATGGTGATGAAGTGCTTCTTCCGGCTCCTTATTGGGTAAGCTATGATGAAATGGTGAAAATGATGGGCGGAACTTCGGTGATGCTTCCGACTTCTTATGTTACAGATTTTAAAATAACTGCCGAGCAGCTTGAAGAATCCATTACAGATAAAACAAAAGCTATTCTTTTCAGTTCTCCGTGTAACCCTTCCGGCGGTTATTATACGTATGATGAACTAAAATCAATGGCGAAAGTGATTGCCAAATACCCTCATGTGACGGTAATTTCGGACGAGATCTACGAATACATCAATTACGAAACAAAAACAACATCCATCGCCCAGTTTCCTGAAGTTTATGAGCAGACTGCAGTGATCAACGGAATGTCTAAGGCATTCGCAATGACGGGGTGGAGAATAGGATATTCTGCCTGTCCGGAATGGCTGGCAAAAGCCTGTGAAAAGGTTCAGGGACAAATGACCAGCGGAGCGAATACGGTGGCGCAGAGGGCTTCTATTACCGCTTTAAAAACAGATCCTTCCGAGTATAAATACATGATTGATGCTTTCCAGAAAAGAAGAGATCTGGTATATGACCTGATGAAAGAGATTCCAGGATTTAAAGTTTTACTTCCAAAGGCAGCATTTTATTTCTTTCCGGACATTTCCCACTATATCGGAAAGAATCTGAACGGTACGGAGATTAAAGACTCTGATGATTTTGCGATGTTCTTACTGGAAAATGCTCATGTTGGATGTGTAGGCGGCGTTTCTTTCGGAAGCTCTGAATGTATCCGATTTTCTTATGCAGCTTCTGAAGAAGATCTGAGAGAAGCAATGAAAAGAATTAAGGATGTATTGGCATCGTTCAATTCATAATCAGACTGAATAAAAATTAGTATAAAGTAAACAAAAAGCTCTGATTTCAGGGCTTTTTTCCTTTGGAACCATTAAAAACAATTATAGATTTTATTTATCGATATTGATTTGTTCGATAGATGAAATAGTTATATATTTGCACAAGAAAATTTAATATAAAAACAGAAAATTATGTCTTTAGTAGGAAAAAAATTCCCAAATGTAACAATCGACGCTATGTCTGAAATGGGTGACGATCTTAGAATCAACATCCTTGAAGAAGCTACTTCTAACCAGCAAAAAGTAATTTTATTCTGGTATCCGAAAGATTTCACTTTCGTATGTCCTACAGAGCTTCACGCTTTCCAGGATGCTTTAGGTGAATTCGAAAAAAGAAACACTAAAGTAATCGGTGCTTCTTGTGACACCAACGAAGTACATTTTGCATGGTTGAATACAGCAAAAGATAACGGAGGTATCGAAGGAGTAACTTACCCGCTTTTAGCTGATACTCACAGACAACTGGCCAACATCTTAGGAATTGTAGATCAGGATTTCGAATACAATGAAGATGGCGAGGAAACTTTCACAGGTTCTAACGTAACTTACAGAGCAACATACCTAATCGACGAAACCGGAAAAATTTTCCACGAGTCTGTAAACGATATGCCTCTTGGAAGAAACGTGAAAGAATATTTAAGACTGATTGACGCTTACACACACGTTCAAAAGCACGGTGAAGTATGTCCTGCCAACTGGGAAGAAGGAAAAGATGCTATGAAAGCGGACAGAACTTCTACAGCAGAATACTTAGCTAAGAACTAAATTTAATATAACAATGTAGCAGTCTAACAATGTACCAATATTTGAAATTCAATATTTTTAATTGTTAAACTGGTAAATTATCAGACTGCTGCATTGTTTATTTTTTCTAAAAAATAAAATTATGTACACAGAATTAACAGAAGATACTTTACAGAATATCGTGAACGACAATGAAAAAGTAGTTGTTCAGTATGGTGCCACATGGTGCGGAAACTGCAGAATCATGAAGCCTAAATTCAAAAAATTAGCATCAGAAAACGAAGACATCCCTTTCTTATATGTAGATGCTGAAAAGCTTCCTGAAAGCAGAAAATTAGCAACGGTTGACAACCTTCCTACTTTCGCAGTGTTTAAAAACGGTGAATTGGTCAACCAGGTACAGAGCAACCAGGCTGAAAGTTTAATTAATCTTTTTAAAGAAATACAGTAATGAAGTTACCCGTAATCAGACAGTTTTATCAGAACCAGACGCCGGAGAATCTTGAAAAAACATTAGAGGTTTTAGAAAGCTTCTGCGAGTTCAGAGGAACCAGCGAAGAAGATCTGAATGTAGCAGGAGAGCTGATCACCAATATCTGCGGTGCCTTGGAAGTGCACGCCAGCGTTCAGAACGGAATGAGCGAAAAAGACGCTCTAAATTCTTTTGCACAGAAGGTCTTAGGATCCATTGACAAGTAGTTTTTTTCCTATTGAATCATTGAAAGATTTAATAAGAAAAAGATTATAAAACACAATACTACTGAGGCTTTCCTCGATACTATATTTTCTCAATTCTTTAATTTAATTAACATCTGCTTCAAAGCTTCTGTAATATGCCATTGCTGATGCTGTTGCTCTTGTTTAGATAAATCGAAGAATCCTGACTAGTCCTGAAAAAGGTTGACTAGGTTTATTACCCAAATATAATTAAATCAGAGTAGGAATTTTTCTATTCTGATTTTGTTTTTTATAGGTTTTTAATTTCACATTATTTTTTAGATGTACTTG
>NZ_JAGEKK010000023.1:0-69574 GCF_049887855.1 Chryseobacterium sp. NFX27
CATATTCGGAGACAACTTGTCTTTTGAACGCCTCACTGTATTCTTGTACAGGGAGGAATCTTTTTTTTAAATTCATAAGGATGACTGTTTTTATGGTTTTATAGTCAACCTTTTTCAGGACGAGACACGACATAAAAAAACCGCCTTTGTAGGCGGTTTTTATTTTATATGCTTTTAATTTCTTGCTTTTTGCTTTACATTTCCTAAAATATCCGGGAAATAAAGATCCGCCAGATGGTCAAATTCATCCCCTCTCATGAACATTGTGGCATCCACTTCTTCATAAGAACTTCTTCCTGCCGCTGCGATCAGCTCATTACAGGTATGCAGTGTGTTTTTATGAAAATGATATACTCTTTCACTTTTGTCAGTAACATCCAGTCCTTTAACCAGCATTTTATCCTGAGTGGCAACTCCTGTCGGGCAATTGTTATTGTTACATCTTAAGGCCTGAATACAGCCTAATGAAAACATAAATCCTCTCGCATTATTACACATATCCGCGCCCATTGCTACTGCTCTCAGAATATCTAAGCTTGTCAGAACTTTTCCGCTGGCAATAACTCTTAGTTTACTTCTTAAATTATAATTATTAAGGGTCCTGTTAACGAAAATAAGAGCCGGTTCCAGAGGCATTCCTACTCCATCTGAGAATTCCGGTGGTGCAGCTCCTGTTCCTCCTTCTGCCCCATCTATGGTAATAAAATCCGGATAGATCTTTAAAACATTCATCTGCACACAGATATCCTCAAATTCTTTGGTATCCCCAATACAAAGTTTAAATCCGGTTGGCTTCCCACCCGAAAGCTCTCTCAATTGCTGTACAAACCTCAGCAGACCTGCAGCATCAGAAAATGAACTGTGGGATGGCGGTGAAATAACAGTAACTCCCGGAGTGACGTGACGGATTTTTGCGATCTCCGGTGTATTTTTCACCCCTGGAAGCACACCTCCATGTCCTGGCTTTGCCCCTTGAGACAGCTTAATTTCAACCATCTTCACATTGGGAAGGGTTGCGTACTTCTCAAACAGTTCAGGGTTAAATTTCCCCTCTTCGTCACGGCAACCGAAATATCCGGTTCCAATTTGCCAGCAAAGATCCCCTCCTTCCAGATGATAGGGAGAAATCCCTCCTTCTCCTGTGTTATGATAAAAATTTCCTTTTTTTGCACCTCTGTTTAAAGAAATCTGCGCCCTGTCGCTTAATGCCCCGAAACTCATGGCTGAAATATTGAATAAAGAAGCGTGGTAAGGCTGTGTACACTGCTCTCCTCCTACCCATACTCTTGGAAGTTCTTCTGCAGGTGATTTTGCATAAATAGAATGCTTGATTCCTTCATATTTACGGTGATTAACTTCCAACTGAGTTCCGAAAGCCACAGTATCGCTTAGATTTTTAGCTCGCCTATATACTGCAGAACGCTGGTTCCGGGGAAAAGGTTTCCCGTCTGTTTCCCTTTCTATGAAATACTGCTGCATTTCGGGTGAAATACTTTCGAAAAAGTATCTGAAGTAGCCCAATACGGGAAAGTTCCTCAAAATAGCGTGTTTCGACTGGTAAGCATTGTAAACACCCAATGCATAGATGGCAGATAACAGGATGGGTATCCAGTAATGCGCTCTGATCAGTAATGCGACGATCCATGTAGCAGTTACTAATACAATTCCCCAAGATAAAAACTTATCTCTCATGAATGTAGTATTTAAAGTTAAAATAAATTTAGTTGAAATTTTGCAAAGAGACTACGCTTTTGCTAAAAAACTTTCGAAGGATGACTGCACAGAAACCGTGCCATCTGACAGGATTTTTTCTAAATTTAGAAATTCAATCTGATTAACGAATGCGGGATCAAAATCTTTCTGGACTCTCACATAATTTTCTGTGAAGCCATACATTTTTCCGTCTTTATTTTCATGCTCCCAAAGAACAGGAAGCGTTTTTCCAAGTTGAGTCTGATAAAATGCCATTTTTTTCTTTTCAGAAAGTATTCTCAGCATTTTATTCCGTTTTTTTCTTTCAGGAATAGGAACCACACCTTCCATATCGGCTGCTTCCGTATTCTCTCTTTCAGAATAGGTAAATACGTGAAGATAAGTAATAGGAAGTTCATTCAGAAAATTATAGGTTTCCATGAATTTCTCCTCTGTTTCACCAGGAAATCCTACAATAACGTCTACACCGATAGCCGCATCAGGCATTACCTCACGGATCTTATTGACTCTGTCATTATACAATTTGGTAAGGTAACGGCGTTTCATTTTTTTCAGCAGATCATCACATCCTGACTGTAACGGGATGTGGAAATGGGGAACAAAGCTTTTGCTTTTGGAAACGAGATCAATACTTTCGTCTTTCAAAAGATTGGGTTCAATGGAAGAAATACGTATTCTTTCGATGCCGTCTACTTTATCAAGTTCTGATATCAGATCCAGGAAAGTATGTTCATGTCTTTTATTTCCGAACTCTCCCTTACCGTAGTCACCAATATTAACTCCTGTGAGAACGATTTCTTTGATATCTCTGCTTGCAATTTCTTTGGCATTTTTAAGAACGTTTTCTATGGTATCTGAACGGGAAATCCCTCTTGCCAGTGGAATGGTACAGTAGGTACATTTATAGTCGCATCCGTCCTGAACCTTTAAAAAGGCCCTTGTTCTGTCGCCTATTGAATAGCTTCCGATAAAGAAATCGGTTTCCTCAATCTCACAAGAATGAACAATACCTTCACTTTCCGATTTTTCCAGATCATCCAGGTAGCTTAAGATATTGAATTTCTCTTTAGCTCCCAAAACAAGATCTACTCCGTCGATCTGTGAAATTTCTTCAGGCTTCAACTGCGCATAACATCCTACAATAACGACCAGCCCTTCCGGATTGGCTTTCATAGCCCGTTTTACATGCAATTTACATTCACGGTCAGCATTCTCAGTGACTGAACAGGTATTGATGACATAAACATCTGCCTTATCATCAAAACTTACTTTGTCATAACCTGCATCTGTCAATTGACGGGCAATAGTAGATGTTTCCGCAAAATTTAATTTGCAGCCGAGTGTATGAAATGCGGCAGTTCCGTGAAAAGTAGACATTTATTCCTCCTGAATTTTATGGGTGCAAAGATAGTAATTTTAATAATAATTCCGAATCGATTCAATCTATTATTTATATTCATCTCTTACCTCAGGGCTGTTCTGAAAGCATACCGGAGATGAATTGGAAGTTTGTTTTTCTTTAAAAAGCCTATCATTCATTTCTGCATTAAACTGCTGAGACTTATTTCTTTCAATGGAAAGTGTTTTCCAGTCGTCATTCTTAATCATTTTCGCAATAGAAACAATTTGTCCGATATGATAGGGATAATGAGCGAGCTGACGCAAAACTGCATCTAACACCGAGTGTGCTTCTCCTCTGATATAAATAGTGGAATACAAATTTTCATCATTGATCCGGCTCAAAGCATCAAAAAAACACGCCCAACCCTCTTCCCAAGAATCCATAACTTCCTGTTTTGTTTTAAAAGTATTGACAAATTCATCATCCCGGTTGCGCCAGGACTTTTCTCCGTCTTCCGTTAGAAAGTTTGTCCACCTTGAAAGCATATTACCAGCGATATGTTTAACAATAACAGCAATAGAATTACTTTCATCATTATACTGCCAGAATATCTGTTCATCAGAAAGCTGTCCGAATGATTTATCACCTAGTGATTTGTAATATTGAAAACGTTTTACAAAAAGATCCTTCATTTTTTATTATTGTCTTACTAATTTAAAATTATTTTAACGATAAAACCATCTCTTTCGAAATGGTTTTATCTATATAGTTTATTATTAAAAGACCTAATCCCTGTTCTTGACCACGATCCACCCTGAATACTTAACAGGGGTGCTCATTTTATCATTTTCATTCCAGCCCACAGAATACCAGTAGTTTCCGGTAGGCACCTTCACTCCGCCTTTGCTGGTTCCATCCCATTTATAGCCGGTAAATTTATCGATCTGATAGATCATATTTCCATAGCGATCGAAAATATTCATCACCAAATTCTTCTTATTGGCCAGTGCAGAATAATCAATAAAATCGTTGTATCCATCACCATTTGGCGTGATTACATTGACAAGATTAGGGACAATGATACTGATGTCTATCGGATCGCAGTCGTAAGAATCTTTGACAAATATAGTGGCATCGCCTCTTTTAACATTGCTGAATTCATTAGAATCCTGCCAGTTTATATTATCCATGGAATACTTGTAAGGTGGTGTTCCTCCTATTACAAATACGGTAACAGTAGTGTTTGAAATTTCTATACTTGAAACCACAGGCTGCTCAGAAGGATATACTTTTACGTTCTGTACAACAGTACAGTCTCCTGTTTTAAGCTTTACCCAATAAGTACCTACCCCTACATTCGTGATCGTCTGGGTGGTTGCTCCCGTACTCCATTCATAACCGTTAAATCCTGGGCCCGCATCCAAAGTTGTTTTATCTTCCACACAAATAATTTTATCTTTAAGAACGGTAGAATAAACCGGTGGAATAACGGTTAATGTAATTTTGGCTATATTATAGCAACCCTGCGCATTGGAAACCCTCACATAAACCACTCCGTTGGGAGCAATGTATGCTGCAGGTGTTAAAATTTCATTAGTCTGATTCACGGCATCCGCTGCTGAAGGATAATATTTTTTATTGGCCCCGGTCTGAGAGGTTACTGATGCTACCGTAAGGTTGAAAGATGCCGTGGAAGGAGCAGTCTCAATAGAGCAGGATCTTAATGTAGTATCATTTACCACAACAATTGGATAGAATTTCAATGTAATCTGGGCAACAGCAGTACATCCGAAGGATGAAATCACTTTAACAAAAATAGTTCCTTCTGCAGAAGTAAATGCTGACGGATTTGTAATTTCATTGATGCCGGCATTCAGATCTGAAAGTGTGTTGTAATATTTTTTGGTCACGGTTGGGTCTGCAATAACATCTGCTGTTGTAAGATCAAATACTGCTGTTCCTGCATTATTGTTGTTACATTGGGTGAGCGTTGCATTTTTTGCCGTGATCTTACCGTCCTTAAATTTAAATGTTCCGATCTGTTTACATTTATTGAGCGGACTGTTTGGATTGACTGGATCCGTATAGCCTATGCTGTAATAATATACAGAAGTTGTATTTACAGTTGTAGGAACTGTAATGGCATTATTTGCGGTTAATGCATC
This sequence comes from Chryseobacterium sp. NFX27, assembly GCF_049887855.1. Classification (NCBI taxonomy): domain Bacteria; kingdom Pseudomonadati; phylum Bacteroidota; class Flavobacteriia; order Flavobacteriales; family Weeksellaceae; genus Chryseobacterium; species Chryseobacterium sp. NFX27. The sequence continues at coordinate 5,221 of NZ_JAGEKK010000023.1, forward strand.
GTTCTGACTTGTATGATAACTTACGCTAAAATTAGAGTTCCCGTTTAAAATCCCTGCAGAAAGTGTAGAGAAGTCAAATACGGCAGGGTTTACACATATAATTACCTCTTTTGGATCTGCCGGATTAGCAGCCGGAACTCCCGGAGGTATAAACGGATACGGCTGTAAAGCAGGATCTGTAAACGGAGATGCCAGTGTTGCAGTTCCACCCCAGGTTAAAGAAAACGGAGCTGTTGTCGAACTGGTACTGCTTACCCAGTTGTCAATGAATAAATAGTAGGTTTGCCCCGGTAAAACATCCAGGTATTTGCAATAAGGCGTAAGTGAGCCTCCGACAGCACTGGTAAGAGTACTTGTCATATTTAAGCCTGTAGCCGGTCCTGGTCCAATAACCGTTGCAGCATTGCAGCGTATCGGTGCTCCCAAAGCTCCACAGTTGACATTAGGCCCAAAAATAGCCCAGTCATAATCGGCATCCGGATTATTCGGGACCAGATCGAAGGTAAGCGTTCCTCCTGTAGCAATCGTTATTTTATACCAGATCGAATTGTGCTCACCGGTTCCATCTATACAGCTTCCAGAATTGACTAATTCTTTAATATTGCCATATCCGGTCGGACTGTAAGTAATATTGGAATTTCCACAGACGGCAAGTGCTGTTGAACAGTCTGCCTGTGCAAAGAATACCTGAGAAATACCTAAAAAAATAAGGAGTAAAAGTTTTTTCATAGATATATAGTTTTTAGTTATTGATTTGAAAACCAAATACATGTGCTGGTTGACAACACATACATCAAATATACCTATATTTTAATCACAAACAATGGATTTTTAAAAATCCTTAAATTATTTTAAATGAAAACACTAAATAATTACGATATAACACAATAAAACCCAACTATTTTATGCTCGTAATATTCCCACAGAGATTTTCGAGATGGAAAATTTTATGAAACGGGCTTTTCACTTCCTGCAAATGTTCTTTATCCTGAATAAATGTATATCTTGAGGCAATGGAATTCATATCTGAAACAATCACCAGCCAGCATTCATCTACGGAAGTATCATAATATGGAAACTTTTCATTTTTCTTATCGATAAGTTCAAGGATCTTTTCAGAACAAAGCTCATCAAAAAGGTTCATGCTGTATTCATGGGTAATAAAAACATTTCTGCGGTGAAAAGATTTTCTCATCCCTTTCACGCAGCCTAAAGGTTTGTTCTTTTTAATGCTTCTATAAATACTGAGTATGTTGTCCTCCTGTTGTTCTATATTGTCAAATTTGATATTCGGGTGAAATTCTAAAAAATAAACACCACGATATTTCGCGGTGTCTTCCTGTTCTAATAGTATTTCTGCCTGGCGGAACATCTTATTCAAAGTACTTTCTACCTTTTTCATTTCCAGATGATTGATCACTTCGGTCAATTCTATTCCGATCTTCTTGTCGTTGAGTTTGGCGATAAAGTCAGGACTTTCGCAGGTAAGATTTTCAAATTTGACATCAGGGAAATGATGCATAAACGAATTAAGCAGTAGAATCTCAGATTTCTTTCTATACTTTTCGCGGTCATGAAGGAGAGATTCGTCTATTTTACGGTGATACTTTTCCATCGGCTTTTTTTTCAAATGCCGGTTCATATAGTATAGGCTCAGATTCTTTATTAAATCTTCATCAGAAAATGTCTTTTTCATAGGTGATTTTTTTATGTGACCAAGAGCACATGCCATATTGGTTTCACCGTTAGAAGTTTTTGATTTTCAAAAATTTACATATTAAAGGTAAGTAAAAAAACTATTCACAGGATACTTTTAAATTAATTTATCAAATAATTAATGTAAAGTTTATTTTCATAATCAATACCTTTAGCGTTCAAATTATAAAACTGTGATTTATATGGATTTTAAAAATTTTAAAATACCTTACAGCATCAATCCACAATATTCTAAAAAAGCCGTCTATTTTTCGATGGAATTTGCCATTGAACAGGTTTTGAAAATATATTCGGGAGGCTTGGGATTCCTTGCAGGATCCCATATGAGAAGTGCATACAACCTAAAGCAGGATCTTATCGGGATCGGAATTCTCTGGAAATTCGGTTATTATGACCAGGCCAGAAATCATGACCAGACGCTTCAGCCGGTCTGGACCAGAAAGATGTACAGCTTTCTTGAAGATACCGGAATAAAATTTCAGATTGAGATCCACAGTGCTCCGGTTTGGGTAAAAGTATGGTACCTTGATCCTGAAATTTTCAATACGGCACCCATGTTTTTTCTTTCTACAGATGTTCCGGAAAATGATCATGTTTCTAAAACGATCTGCCACAAATTGTACGATGCCAACGAAGCTACAAAACTCGCTCAGTATATATTACTGGGAAAAGGAGGTGCTAAGTTACTGGACGAAATGAATGCCGAAAGAGAGGTTTACCACCTGAATGAAGCTCATGGACTTCCCGCCGCATTTTACCTGCTGAAAAAGTATAATGGAGATCTGAACCGGGTGAAAGAAAAACTTGTTTTCACGACCCACACTCCTGAAGAGGCCGGAAATGAAAAGCATAATCTGAAACTGTGCTATGATATGTCTTATTTTTCAGGCTTCAGCATGGAAGATGTAAAAAGTATTGAAGGAGGGAATGATGACCGTTTCAATCATTCGCTGTGTGCTTTAAAAATGGCAAGAAAAGCAAACGGCGTATCCCAACTGCATGGTGAGGTTTCCAGGGCTCTGTGGAGTAAATACCCAGGAATCTGTGAAATTACTTCCATTACGAATGCACAGGAATTTAAATACTGGGCAGATAAGCCTCTTTATAATGCCAAAGACGAAAATGACGAAACTGTTTTTGATTACCGCAAAAAACATTTAAAGAAAAAACTGTTCACAATTGTTGCAGATCAGACCGGGAATCTTTTCAATCCCAACATTTTCACTATTGTCTGGGCAAGAAGATTTGCGGGTTACAAACGCGCAGATTTACTGCTTCATGATAAAGAAAGATTCTACAGGTTGTTGAATAATCAGAAATACCCGGTACAGATCATCTGGTCAGGGAAACCTTACCCAATGGATTATTCCGCGATTTCTACCTTTAATATCCTGGTAGAGGAAAGCAAGAATCACAAAAATATGGCTGTCCTTACCGGTTACGAACTCTCTTTAAGTAAGTCTATGAAACAGGGTTCAGATTTGTGGCTCAACAATCCAAGGGTCCCGAGAGAAGCTTCGGGAACTTCAGGAATGACCGCTGCTATGAACGGGTCTGTAAATCTTTCTACTGATGACGGATGGATCCCTGAATTTGCCCAGCCGGGAGAAAATTCTTTTGTCGTTCCGAAAGCTGATTATTTAAATATGAGTATTTACGAACAGGATACTTATGATCTGAATAAGCTGTACGAAATTCTTGAAAACGAAATTCTTCCTACTTATTACGACAATCCGGACCAGTGGAGAAAAATTCAGTACAAAGCTATGAATGACGTTCAGGACCAATTTAACAGTGATAGAATGGCAGATGAATACTACAGAATCCTGTATAACAATTAGAAGAAAATAAAAAAATACAGTTAGTATGTGACTGTACAATATCCTTGAACACATTGTATTCCGGTGTGTTCAAGGCTTGTATCCGGGCTGCTTTTCATACGGCATGTACCCTGTTCATTACATAAAAAGCTTCCTCCACGCAGACTGTGCTTTACACTATAGGCTGTCTGAAAATCATAAGATTTGTTGGGAGGGGTGCTCTTAGTATTTATTGTTAGCTTACCTCCATTTTTCAGATATTAAATTTTGAGATTCCGACATATTAATAATTTTTTTGAAATAACCAGCCTTGCTGAATTTTGAAGTAGAGTGATAGAAAAGAATTGGCAAGGCTGGTATTGATGTTTTCTTCTTAATTAAATGAAGAATGCAACATTCACAAAACAATAAGTATTCTTTTTCATCATTTGTGTTTTTTTGAAATTAAGAAATATGATTTATGAACAAGACGAAGTTGCAATAAAAAAAAACAAGTTCCGCAAAATGACCTACATCAGATATACAGCAATAATACAAAATACTGATTTACAACATATTTAATATTCATAATACTATAAATCGCGAAAAAAAACAACATTAAAAAAGGCAGATCAGTTAATTCTTTTGCCAATATTTTTATCTTTTTTCAAATTTTTGTTATTAGAAATTGAGCAAATACAGAATTTAGATTAAAAAAAATCCGGAAAACTTTCTTTCCGGATTCTGATTTATTTACTTTTCTTTTTGGGCGGTACTTTAGCACCTTCTTCTCTCGCTTCGGAAATACCTATTGCTACGGCTTGTTTCCTATTTGTCACTTTTTTCCCGGAAGAAGATTTCAGTTTTCCTTCCTTGAATTCGTGCATTACTTTTCCTACTTTGTCCTGAGCTTTTTCTGAATATTTGGTTTTGCTCATGATAAAAATTTTAAGATTTTGGCAGGGATACCCCTAATTCATAAACTTCGGCGTGCTTCAAATATTTTGAGCGTTCTCTGGAAGTTACCGATTCAAAATGGTCATTCTTGATCACAATGATCGGATCTTCTGCATTTTCAATTTCAAAATTAGCCAGGTACCTTTCGTCGGGTGCATCCTGACGCATTTCTGATTTTATTTTCTGTAACTCATCTGCGTATTTTCTAAATCCCGGATCAGATGAATGAATGAACTTATATTCATCGCCAGCATAAACATAGTAGTGGAGTTTTTTTTCAATAAGGCCGGCTTCATCTGTAATCTGCGGATTATCATTCCCATCTTTAAAACCAACTTCTACCAAAGTTCCGCCTTTTTTGCTTGCACAATCTTCCGCATCTTTAAAGCTTGAAAATCCTGTATAAACAATCTGGTCGGCCAAAACATAACGGTTCAGTTTCTGGTTGTATGCATTCGTTTCCATAATTATTATAATTTGATTGTCCAGTAATACATTCAATTTTTTTGCCAAAACCTCTATGAAAAAGCTTTTTTATGCATTTAATAAAATTATTATCTTTGAAATCCATTAAAAATTAGAAATGAAAAAAATACTCTTAATTCTTACTGTTGCTGTAGCATTCCATAATGTATCGGCACAGGAAATCACTTTAGATAAAATATATTCAGGATATTACCGTGGTAAAGGCATTGCGGGCATAGCATCCATGAAGAACGGTGAAAACTATCTGGTGATTGAACCAACAGGAATTGCCAAATATTCTTACAAAACTTCGCAAAAGGAAGGAAATATTGTTGATGGTAAATTTGAAAGCTATGAATTTTCTGATGATGAGTCAAAAATTCTTCTTTTAACAGACAGTCAGCCAATCTACAGACATTCTTTTCTTGGAAAGTTTGAGGTAAAAGATCTGAAATCGGGAAAAACGATCAGCTTAAATGAGGGTAAAACAGTCCAGGAGCCTAGATTTTCTCCTGACGCCACTAAAGTAGCATTTATTGCGGAGAATAATTTATTCTATCAGGATCTGAGTTCAGGAAAAATCACTCAGATTACAAATGACGGTAAGAAAAACTCTATTATCAACGGACTTGCAGACTGGGTTTACGAAGAGGAATTTGGGCATGCAAGACAGTATGAATGGACAAAGAATTCAGACGCCATTGTATTTGTAAAATCTGATGAAAGCCAGGTTCCGGAAATCTATATTCCGATTTATGGGAAAAAGCTTTATCCGGAGGAGATGCGTTACAAATATCCTAAAGCAGGAGAAAAAAACTCTATCGTTTCTGCGCAGCTGTACCGTCTTGATACCGGAAAAACAATGCCGATCAATTTAAGTTCCTTTAAAAACTACTATATCCCGAATGTTATCCAGACGGCAAAACCTGATGAGATCGTTCTGGTTACTTCCGAAAGGATTCAGAATGCTTCAGATGTTTTAAAAGTCAATACTAAAACAGGAGCCGTTCAGAAGTTATTTACAGAAACGGATGATAAATGGATCGACACGGACAGTCCTACTCTTGAATTTCTTCAGGATGATTCTTTCCTTTGGGCTTCTGAAAGAGACGGAAACCGTCATTTGTACTGGTATGATAAGGATGGAAAGTTAAAAAAACAGATTACAAAAGGCAACTGGGAAGTAACCGACTATTATGGATTTAATCCAAAATCTAAAGAAGTTTATATTCAGACCACTGAAAAGGGAAGTATTAATAAAGTAGTTTCAAAAGTTAATATTGAAAACGGAAAATCCCAGCTGATCTCTAATCCGGAAGGAAACAATTCTGCGAATTTCAGTAAAAACTATAATTATTTCATTGAAACGTCTTCTACTGCATCAAAACCCCACACCTATGTTTTAAAAGAAGGAAATGGTAAAACAGTAAAAGAACTGCAGAACAATAACGAACAGCTGCAGAAATTAAAGGCAGATAATTTTGTAACCAAAGAATTCATCACGATTCCAAATGATGCCGGTGATCAGATGAATGCCTGGATCATGAAGCCTAAAAACTTTGACCCTAGTAAGAAATATCCACTGTTTATGTTCCAATACTCCGGTCCGGGATCACAGCAGGTTGCCAATTCATGGGACAATGGAAATGCTTTATGGTTTAATCATTTGGTGCAGAAAGGCTATATTGTTGCCTGTGTAGACGGCCGTGGAACCGGGTATAAAGGAACTAAATTCAAGAAAGTTACCTATATGAATTTAGGAAAATATGAAATTGAAGATCAGATCACCGCTGCCAAATGGTTCGGAAGCCAGTCTTATATTGACAAAACAAGAATAGGAATGTTCGGATGGAGTTTCGGAGGCTATATGACCAGCCTGGCAATGACCAAAGGAGTTGATGTCTTCAAAGCAGGAATTGCTGTAGCACCGGTAACCAACTGGAGATATTATGATTCCGTATATACAGAAAGGTTCATGAGAACTCCTCAGGAAAATCCTGATGGATATGATAAAAATTCTCCAACGGAATACGCCAATCTATTAAAAGGCAAATTCTTACTGATTCACGGAACAGCTGATGACAACGTACATTTCCAGAATTCTATGGAGTTTTCCGAAGCTTTGATCCAAAACAAAAAGCAGTTTGAGTTTATGGCCTATCCGGATAAAAATCACGGAATTTACGGTGGCCAGACAAGACCACAGCTGTATCAGAAAATGACGGATTTTATTCTGAATAATTTATAATCTCCTTCTAAATAAAATTTCACAACCTCTCAATATACTTGAGAGGTTTTTATATTTATATCATTGATGATTTCTACAGTAGATTATTTATTTTATCAATTGAAATTAAAAACTTATTTTTGGGAAATTTGAAAATTGATTATATGAAGACTAAACATCCTAAAGGCCTGCCTTTCCTCTTTTTCACAGAAATGTGGGAACGTTTTGGATATTATCTGATTCTTGGAATCTTTGTTCTTTATGTCATTGAGCCTACCGGGCTAAAAGGAGGACTTGGACTCCCGGACAAAACAGCTGATGATATTTTCGGGACTTATATAGCTTTAACCTATCTTACCCCTTTCCTTGGAGGTTTTTTGGCTGACAGGGTTTTGGGTTATATTAAATCCATCTATTTAGGAGGAATCCTGATGGCTGCCGGATATATAGGAATGGGAGTTTTCAAAGAGCTTCCTCTCTTTTACGGTTCTCTGGCATTAATTATCATTGGAAACGGATTCTTCAAACCTACCATTTCCACGCTCTTGGGGAACCTTTATTCTGAGGAACCTTATAAAGCCAATAAAGATTCCGGATATAATATTTTCTATATGGGGATCAATATCGGAGCATTTATCTGTAATATTATTGCAGCTTTCATGCGTAATAAATTCGGTTGGGGTGAAGCTTTTATCACTGCAGGAGTAGGAATGCTTGTTGGTCTTGTGATCTTTACCATCGGTAGAAAACATTATATCCATGCGGCACAGATGAAGCCTGTAGAGGAAGGAGACACCAAGCTTTCTGAAATTTTAATGAAAGTTTTTGTCCCTGCAATTGCTGTTGGAGCTATTGGATGGTTCATTCCCGGAAATATCTTCGGAAGCGACAGTACAGATGCCTTTATTTTTGCCTGCGTTCCTGTTATTTATTTTTATGCTTCACTTTACTTTAAGGCTAAACCGGAGGAGAAACCCTCAATCGGGGCTCTGCTTTCAGTATTTCTGATCAGTATGTTCTTCTGGGCTGTTTTCAAACAGAATGGTACGGCTTTAACAAGATGGGCAAACTACTATACGGACAGAAGCGTTCCTGCCTCACTGGAAAAACCTCTTGAGGACATTTATATGGTAGAGGGGAAAAGTTATGAAGATAAAGAGGTACCTGTTTATGATAATCAGTTCCAGTCTCAGAAAGATAAGGACGGAAAAGCCATTAAAGAAACCGGGAAAGATATCTATTTTAAAAACATCTCTCCGGAACAGCGTGCCGCCTTGGAAAGAAATCCGGAATCTAAAGTCTATTTATACAATACGGAATTGTTTCAATCTATCAATCCATTCTGGGTAATTGCTTTAACGCCCGTTATTGTAGGATTCTGGGCTTTATTAAGAAGAAAAGGAAAAGAACCGCTAACGCCTACAAAAATTGTTTTAGGACTGTTTATCTCAGGATTATCATGTCTGGTTATGGTTCTTGCCGTTATGGCAGGAGACAATGGAGCTGAAAAAGTTTCACCTTTGTGGCTGGTAGCAGGATATGGAGTGATCACTATCGGAGAATTATGCCTTTCTCCAATGGGCCTTTCATTCGTTTCCAAGCTTTCACCGGCAAGAATTACAGCTCTAATGATGGGAGGTTTCTTCCTGGCCAACTCAGTGGGTAACAAACTTTCAGGAATCCTGGCGAGTACGTGGTACAGCTACGACAACAAAATGAATTATTTCCTCGTCAACTTTGCTCTGTTAATATTTGCGACACTTTTAGGACTTTCCATGTTAAAAAGATTAAACAAGATTATGAGAGAGAAAGGACACTAATCCTCATTTATCATAAAGAATATCAAGCTGCAGAATGATCCTGCAGCTTTTTTATTTAAATATAAAATTAAAACCTTGCCAAAAACTCAAAAAAAACTATATTTGTCAGTCTTAACAAAAATTAACAATAGAATGGATAATATTGAAGCATTAAGTCCGAAACCGGATGAATTTGTAGAGAATAAGAATTCAAGGCATCCAAAAGGATTGTGGGTTCTTTTCGGAACAGAAATGTGGGAGCGTTTCAACTTTTATGGGATGAGAGCCCTTTTGACGCTCTTCATGGTAAATTCCTTATTAATAAAAGAAGCTGATGCAGCAATCATTTACGGTGGATTTTTAGCTTTATGTTATTTAACGCCTCTTTTGGGAGGATTCATTGCAGATAAATACATAGGAAACAGAAATGCCATCTTAATCGGTGGATCTTTAATGGCTATCGGCCAGTTCCTGCTTTTTATCAGTGCCTCCACTTTCTCTGCCGATCTTGGCAGCTCCAAAATGGTAATGTGGTTAGCTCTATTCGTTATCATTTTCGGTAATGGATTCTTCAAACCTAACATTTCCTCGATGGTAGGAAGCCTTTATCCTAAGCAGGAGAAATCCAAACTGGACTCTGCTTTTACCATCTTTTATATGGGGATCAACATCGGAGCATTCCTTGGACAGTTTATCTGCCCATATGTAGGAGATGTGAAAGATGCAACTACCGGAGTAAGAGATATCTTTGCTTTCAAATGGGGATTCTTAGCGGCTTCCATTGCAATGGTAATTGGGACCGTAACATTCTTTATTCTTAAAAATAAATATGTGGTAAACCCTGAAGGAAGACCTATCGGTGGATTACCAAAGAACAATACAAGTGAAGACTTTGAAGAAGGTGAAACTCAGACTGCAAAATTCTCAGGAACATCTTTAGGGATTACAGGATTTTTATTTATCGTTTTATTCTTCGCTTTCCGATATTTATTAGTCGGAGAATTTGGATTTAAAGCTGTAGAAATGGGTCAGCTGATCAAAGGAATTATTTATCCTTTTATCTATGCGGCCGGTATTTCCCTTGCCTTCCTTATCATGAGTTCTGCAGAAAACAAGATCGAAAGACAGAGAATCTGGGTAATCTATATTGTATCTTTCTTTATTATTTTCTTCTGGGCAGCTTTCGAGCAGGCAGGATCTTCATTAACATTTATTGCTGACAACCAGACAGACAGAAATATCTTCGGATGGAATATGCCTCCTTCAATGGTTCAGATTTTCAACGGTATTTTCGTAGTTCTGTTAGCTGTTCCATTCAGTTTAACATGGGATAAATTAAGAACAAAAGGAAGAGAGCCCGTTTCACCTTTCAAGCAGGCAATGGGATTAGCATTGATCGCTCTTTCTTATTTCATCATCGCACACAATGTAAAGGATCTTGGAAATTCAGGATTATTAGCAATTAAATGGTTAATGCTTCTTTATTTCATCCAGACTTGTGGTGAACTTTGTTTATCTCCTATTGGTCTTTCACTGGTAGGAAAACTTGCTCCAAAAAGATTTGCTTCATTATTATACGGAGTATTCTTTATTTCCAATGCTGCAGGTTATGCCCTGGCAGGATCATTGGGAGCTCTTATCCCTGCTACAGGTGATAAATTCACAAAAGCACAGGAAATAGGGGTAAACCTTCAGGATGTTTTAGATAAAAAAGTAACGTTGACTGCTGAACAGGCAGCAGCATTTGAGAAAGCTCAGCTACCATTGCACAATCCTACATTTGCAGGATTTGAGATTCACAACCTATTCGAATTCTTTATGGTATTCGTAGTACTTTGTGGTATCGCAGCTGTTATTTTGGGTCTGATCTCTCCAATCTTAAAGAAAATGATGCACGGTGTAAAATAACCACATCAATAAATACAACAAAACCTCTGCAAAGTCAGAGGTTTTTTTTATTTTCGTATGATGGAAATTTCCGAAGATTCTTTATTTCAATCCGTAAAGGAAATTATTAGGCAGTCGCGCGAAAAAGTGTTTCGGATCGCGAATTCTACTTTACTGCTCACTTACTGGCAGATCGGAAAACTGATCGTAGAAGATGAACAGCAGGGAAAAGAACGCGCTGAATACGGAAAACAAACATTAAAAAATCTTTCTCAAAAACTTTCTCTGGAATTTGGAAGAGGCTTTGATGAGAGTAATTTAAGAAATATGCGATCTTTTTACCAAACATTTCCAAAATGTGACGCGTTGCGTCACGAATTGAGCTGGACGCATTACAGATTGGTTATAAGACTTGATCGCATTGATAAAATGAACTATTACATCAATGAAGCTATCCAGAATAATTGGAATTACAGAGACCTGAAAAGACAAATCAATTCACTTGCCTACGAAAGGATTTTAGATCATAAAAAATCAACAAACGAAACCATTCACAACGTTTTAAAGGATCCCTATATTTTTGAATTTTTAGGATTAAAAACCGATGAAAAAATTTCAGAAAAAGATATTGAAACGGCAATTATTGATCATATTCAGAAATTCCTTCTGGAATTTGGGAAAGGCTTCGCATTTGTAGCAAGACAACAGCATATTTCTACCGATACTTCAGACTTTTATATTGATCTTGTTTTTTATAATTATATTCTAAAGTGCTTTGTCATTATCGACCTTAAAACAGGAGAGCTCTCCCATCAGGACATCGGGCAGATCGATATGTACGTAAGAATGTATGACGATTTGAAACGTGGAGAAGGTGACAATCCGACTATAGGAATTTTACTTTGCTCTGAAAAAGATGAAACCATCGTAAAATATTCAGTTCTGAATGACAAAAATAATCTCTTTGCCAGCAAATACCTCCTCTACCTTCCAAAAGAAGAAGAATTAAAAGAAATCATTGACCAGGACAGAATCCGTTTTGAGCTGGACCAAAACAATAATAAACAACCCTAATTAAAATCAATCATATACAATTATGAGCTTAACTCTAGATGAAATACAAAATTTCAAAGGAAAATACCCCAGACAGATCTGGAGCCTGTTTTTCTCTGAAATGTGGGAACGTTTCTGTTTCTACGGAATGCGTGGAATGCTGGTTTTCTTTATGATCTCACAGCTTAATTTCCATGAAAAAGAAGCTAACCTTCAATATGGTGCCACCCAGGCATTCGTGTATGCTTTTACTTTTGTGGGCGGCCTTTTTGCAGATAAAATCCTCGGATTCAGAAAATCCCTCTTTTGGGGCGGACTTCTGATGATCGTTGGAAGTTTGATTCTGGCAACTGATCCACACAAATTCTTTTTCTTAGGTATTGCATTTACCGTAGTAGGAACAGGTTTCTTCAAACCGAATATTTCGTCTATGGTTGGCCAGCTTTATAAGCCCAATGATTCAAGGGCAGACGCGGGCTTTTCTCTTTTTTATGCAGGAATCAATCTGGGTGCTTTACTTGGAGGATATCTATGTATTGCTATTGGAAAAGGAGAAATTCTCAGCGGTACTATTTCTGAAGCTATGAGATGGAATGTCGCTTTCGGTCTGGCCTCGGTGGTCATGGTCATAAGCCTTATCAATTTCATTTTTACTCAAAAAAGAATGGGTACAATAGGCCTTCAACCGGGACATCCCTTAGCAGAAGTAAAATCTGCTCCGATCCCAAAATGGAAAGAATACGGAGTATACATTTTATCTCTTATTTTCGTTCCTATTATCATGAAGATGGTAGCCAAAACGGAATATACAGATTATTTTATGTGGACCATCGGGCCTTTGACACTGATCTACCTATTCTATGAAATGTCTAAAGTAACTGCTTCAGAGCGCAAAAAACTTTGGGCTGCCTTAGTTTTCATCATTTTCTCGATCCTCTTCTGGGGAATCTATGAGCAGAGTGGCGGTTCGTTAAGTATTTTCGCAGCTAAAAATCTTAATAAGGACCTTCTTGGATTAGACCCGAATGGAGTTAATAACTCCGGAGGAGCGTTCTTTATTATTTTCCTTGCCCCGCTTATCGGGCTTCTATGGATATGGCTGAATAAAAGAAAAATTGAGCCCAATACCATCGTTAAATTTGGTCTAGGATTTATTTTCCTGGGAATCGGATATTATGTTTTATTTGCGACAAGACTTTTTGCAGACCTTCAGGGAATAACATCGCTGAATTTTTTCACGTTGGCATTATTGATCATCACTCTTGGAGAATTATGCCTGTCACCGATAGGATTGTCTATTATGACCAAGCTTTCCACCAAAAACCTTCAGGGAATGATGATGGGGATGTGGTTCCTGGCCTCTGCTTACGGACAGTACGTTGCAGGTATTATCGGTGCAGGACTTGCTACAGCAAAAAAGGGTTCTACCAACTATGATGCTTTGATCACTTATACTGATGGATATAAACAATTGGGATTATATGCGGTAATTGCCGGTGTGGTATTAATTTTGATATCTCCGTTCGTGAAAAAATTAATGCAGGAGGTAAAATAATAATAAGCAGATTATGCTTATTTTTACATAAATATCAAATTATGAAAAAAATTATAAGTATAATATTCTTATTTTTAGTAAGTTTCAGCTTTGCCCAAGTAAAATGGATGACTATTGAAGAAGCTTTAAAAGCCCAGAAAGAAAATCCCAAAAAAATCCTGATCGATTTTTATGCAGACTGGTGCGGACCATGCAAGATCATGGATAAAAAAACATACGGCCACGATATTATCGCCCAAATCTTAAATGAAAATTACTATCCTGTAAAATTTAATGCAGAAGAAAAAAATTCGATTGATGCTTTCGGAAGAACATTTTCCAATGAAAATACTGAACATAAAAAGGGAAAAAATTCTTTACACGAATTTACTCAATATATGAATGTTGGTGCTGTTCCAAGTACTGTATTCCTGGATGAGAAAGGCGGGCCTATCACAATCCTTCAGGGAGAACTGTCGGCCAAAGAACTTGAACCCTATTTAGAATTTATATCAAAAGATTTTTTCAAAAAGATCCGTACCAGGGACCAATGGGAAGATTACCAGAAAAAATTCAAATCTAAAATCAAAGATTAAAACCATACAGCGGCTTTCAGAAATGGGAAGCCGTTTTTTTTGATCTCAGCGGCTAATAATTTCAAATAAAAAATTTTAATCTTAGGCCTATTTTCCCGAAATTAGGGCTCATTTTAAAATGACTTTAGAAACTTCCATAGAATACGTAAAAGGCATAGGTCCCGAGAGAGCCAAACTCATCAAGAATGTGTTGGGTCTTTCGACCGTTGATGACCTTCTGAACTTCTACCCTATCCGCTATCTGGATAAAAGTAAAGTATTTAAAATTTCTCAGCTCGAGGAAAGCAGCATTGAGGTACAGCTTAAAGGGAGAATCACACAGGTACAGGAAATTCAGACCGGAAAGGTAAAAAGACTTTCTGCCAAATTCAATGATGATACCGGAACAATGGATCTGGTATGGTTCCAGTATTCAAAATGGCTGAAAGAACAGATTCCGATCAACCGTGAAGTTTATATTTTCGGAAAAATCAATGTTTTTAACCGTCAGTTTTCCATGCCTCACCCTGAAATTGAAGCTGAGGAAAATAAGGAAAGCGACAGCCGCCTGAAACCTATTTATCCAAGCTCCGAAAAGCTGACTAAAAGAGGGTTGAACCAAAGATTCTTTCAGGTGGTTTTAAGGAATATCTGCAAAGAGATCCCCCATCTTATTGAAGAAAACCTTCCTGATTATATGATGAAAGCATTTAAGTTTTTATCAAGGCAGCATACTTTTTTAAATATTCATTTTCCAAAGGATATGAAGCATTTTGAAAAAGCGGATAACAGGCTTAAGTTCGAAGAATCCTTCTTTTTTCAACTGGGTTATGCCCTCAAAAAGATTCATCATAAAACCCACTCGCCGGGAAACCCGTTTCCTGTTGTGGGTGATCATTTTAATAGCTTTTATAATCATCATATTCCTTTTGACCTTACCAATGCACAGAAAAGGGTTTTAAAGGAAATCCGACTGGATATGAAAAGACCTATTCAGATGAACAGACTTCTTCAGGGAGATGTAGGATCCGGAAAAACGATGGTCGCATTGCTTACCATGCTGATTGCTATGGATAATGGTTTTCAGAGCTGTATGATGGCTCCTACGGAAATCCTTGCGCAACAGCATTATAACGGCATCAAGGATCTTTTGGAAGCTACAGATATCAATGTCCGTCTTCTGACAGGCTCCACCAAAACCTCGGAAAGAAAGATCATTCACGAAGAGCTGGAAAACGGGACACTGTCTATATTGGTAGGAACGCACGCGGTTCTGGAAGATAAGGTAAAATTTAAAAATCTTGGGCTGGCCATTATTGATGAGCAACACAGGTTTGGCGTGGCACAACGGGCAAAACTATGGGCCAAAAATAAAATTCCTCCACATATTCTGGTCATGACGGCAACGCCTATTCCCAGGACATTAGCTATGAGTTTTTATTCTGATCTGGACGTGTCTGTGATCGATGAAATGCCGGTAGGAAGAAAACCTATCATTACTGCCCACAGACGTGAAAAAGACAGAACCTATGTGTATAATTTCTGCAGAGATGAAATAAAAAAAGGAAGACAGGTTTATTTTGTATATCCGCTGATCGAGGAATCTGAAACTCTGGACTATAAAAATCTGATGGAAGGACTGGATCATGTGATGAATGCATTCTCCGATTACAATGTCACGATGCTTCACGGAAAAATGAAACCTGCCGAAAAAGATATTGCCATGAATTATTTTGCCTCAGGAAAAGCCGAAATTATGGTCGCTACCACAGTGATTGAAGTAGGCGTTAATGTTCCGAATGCTTCTGTAATGGTGATAGAAAGCTCAGAAAGATTCGGGCTTTCCCAGCTTCATCAGCTGCGCGGGCGTGTAGGAAGAGGGGCGGAGCAAAGCTACTGTATTCTTATGACTTCTGATAAACTATCGAAGGAAAGCAGGACCCGTATCAAGACGATGACGGAGACGAACGATGGGTTCAAGATTTCTGAGGTGGATATGCAGTTGAGAGGTCCGGGAGATATCCTGGGAACACAGCAGAGTGGTGTGGTGGATTTTAAAAGGCTTGACCTTGTGAATGATTCTGCAATTATTAAAACGACAAAAAATACAGTTGATAAGATTCTGGAAGCAGATCCACACCTGGCGAGACCGGACAATCTGATCATTAAAAGTTATTATTTGAAACACTACAAGGGAAAGAATAAATGGAGTAAGATTTCATAAAAAAACCGCGAAAAGAAAATCTTTCCGCGGCCCCCTTATAAAACTGTTATTTAGAAGAAATTACTTTTGGTCTGTTTTAAAAATTTATTTTAATAGCAAGAACTAATATTTTGTGATTTGTTGTGAAAATATTTATATGTATTGAATTCTCAGCTCTGACTATTAAAATAAATTAAAAAAACAAAATGAATTATTTTTCCAACTTGCTTATTATAAAAACTAACTGATTCAAGTTGAAGGTATGGGAAATGAAACGAATAAATACTCTTCAACTCTCTTAAGTTTTCATGATTGTACCGTTTTGTTTAAAGATCTTCTATGCTTTATAGCTGGAAATAAACATAATTCATTTTGTTAAACTAACATTGTGACTTATATCTTGATTTCTAATGAAATAATCTATTCTCTACCATCCATTGCTTTTATATATAGCTAATTTGTGTTGCAATGTTACATTTACAAAATTGATGATATTGCTTGGATTTCTTCTTATATTATTTTAATTATTAATTATACAATTTTCACTTTTATGTGAATAGTATGCGATAAATACCATCTTTTTAATTAAAAATATAAACACATAAACCTTTATTCATCCTACTTTCATAATGAAACTATCTTTGTTCAGGCCTGAAGAATGATACTGCCAGTTTATGGTAATAATTTCTGTAAGTGACTTTTTGAGGCCTTCATAGGTTTCCGCCTTTTTCATAAAAATATTGGCTCCGTTAACGAAAATTTCTTCTATTTCGTTTTCGGAAATCTGGCCGCCATACACTGCAATTACAATGTTGCTGAATCTGGGGTTTATCTTAATTTCTCTTAGGCATTCCATCCAGCTTTTTCCAGAAATGTCATACTTAATGAAAACTATTTCCGGAACAATTACGCCACTGCTGTTCAAATATTTCATCAGATCATCTCCTTGAGAGAAACACTGGGACTTTACCCCTATCTTTAAATCCTTGAAAATATTTTTAAAGAATATAATGTTACCCTCATCATCATCTAATGTTATTACATTCAAATATTCCTTATTCATACAGCACTTTTGAATTGATACTAATGCTCTGGTTTTTTCTTCTTTTTGTAATGATTTTATGAAACTGGGAAGGGGTGATACCCGTTGTATTTTTGAACTGGGTGCTCAAATGGGCCACGCTGGAATAATTCAGTTTATGGGCAATCTCTGTAAGGCTCTGCTTATTATTCAGAATCAGTTCCTTGGCATATTCTATTTTCTGAAGAATAATGAAGTTTTCTATAGAGGTATAAGCAACCTCAGAAAAAAGATTGGAAAGATATCCATAACTGTGGTTAAGTTTTTCAGCAATATAAATAGATGCTTTAACGGGAACAGCATTTTCAGAGAAAACAAGTTCTACAATTACATCTTTTATTTTCTGTACTAAAGCCGTCTTCTGGCTTTCAATTATCTCTATGCCGTAATCTTTAAGATTCTTCTTAAAAAGATTATGCTGCTCCTGGGTGATGGGTTCATAGAGCTCCACTTCTCCAAAGTTCAGCAGGTGATATTTCAGCCCGTGCTCCTTTAGTTTCTCATCCAACACCTTCTTACAGAGAGCATTGAAATCAAATTTTACATACATTTTCATCCTGGTATAAGTGTGTCAAATTTCGAAGTAAATATAATAATTTATTTCATTTAAAAGTGAAATAGGTTATATTTTTTAACATAATATACAAAAAACAAAAAAACTCCTGCATATTGAATACAGGAATTTAAACACTAAGGATGAAAAAAATATACTGATAAAAAGCTGCAAAAGCTCAAAACCAAGCATATGAATGTAATATTGAAAGTGATTTGGTTCTGATACAAATATCAAATAAAAAAAAACATCACCCGTTATAGAATTAAAATTAAATGTTACAGAATTTTAAGTCAATTATTTGTGAATTAAGAATTCCATAAGGTAATCATCCATTACATAACCGCCTCCAATATCAAAGATTCCTTCATCATAAACCTTGTATCCCTGGGATTCATAGAAGTTTCGGGCGGCATTATGTTTATTGACATTTAAAATAATTCTCCGATCTCCATTCTCAGACGCTTTACTGTTTAAAAACTGAAGCGCTTTTTTACCAAAGCCCTTCCCTTTGCTCTCAGGAACCAAATAAATCCTGTGCAATTTTGTAGTTCCCTCTTCATAATGGTGCTGGTACCCGATAAACCCTTCATAAGAGTTACTATTTTCATCCTGAATCAGGTAATAATGATAATCCGGATTCTGTAAATGACTCCCGATTTCAGCCTCAGAGTACATCTCTGAAAGCATATATTCCATCTGCTCATCCGACAGAATCTCTGCATAAGCGTTTTTCCAGGATCTTCTCGCCAGATCCTGAATAAGGGGAATGTCTTTTTCTGTTGCTGCAGTTAATTTCATATTCTTCTTGATTAAAAAAAGTGAAAAGCCGGAGCTTTTCACCTGTTATTTTATTGTGAATGGTCAATGGTGAATGGTGAATTTTAATTAATTCTCAAAAATTGACTCCTCACTTGCAAAGCAGAATTCACTATTCACATTTTACCTATTAACTATTAAATTTTTGCCATTTCAGCTTTAATTTTCGCATAAAGTCCTTCCGAAGCAGGAACTAAAGGAAGTCTTAAATAATTTTTAATGATTCCTTTTTCTGTAAGGATTACTTTAATTCCGCAAGGATTTCCTTCTGCAAAAATCAATCTTGTGATCTCTACCAGTTTATTGTGAATTTCATAAGCTTCTTTCACTTTTCCTTCAAAAGCCAGCTGAACCATGGTAGAAAATTCTTTCGGATACCCCTGCCCTATTACAGAAATCACTCCGTCCCCACCTGCTAAGGTTACAGGAAGTGTGTATTCATCATCTCCTGAAACCAATGAAAATCCTTCAGGTTTCTTTCTCAGAATATCAAAATACTGAAGAATATTGGGTGCCGCCTCTTTGATCATGAATAGATTCGGGAATTCATTAGCCAGACGAATCGTGGTATCTGCCTCAACATTCTGTCCTGTTCTTGAAGGAACATTGTAAATAATGATATTCTTACCGGTAGATGCCAGCATTTTATAGTGCTGATAAAGACCTTCCTGATTAGGTTTATTGTAATATGGAGAAACAGAAAGTACGGCATCAAATGCAGAAAGATCTGCTTCTTCTATCTGTTTCTTTACTTCAAGAGTATTATTCCCGCCAATTCCCAAAACCAGGGGAAGACGTTTATTATTAACCTTAATGATATGCTCAATCACCTGTTTCTTCTCCTCTTCAGAAAGCGTTGCAGCTTCTGCTGTAGTTCCCAAAACAACTAAATAATTGGTTCCGTTTTCGATATTATACTCAACAAGTTTTGTTAAGCTATCGAAATCAACGGATAAATCTTCATTAAAGGGTGTTACCAACGCAACACCTACTCCTTTTAAAATGCTCATCTGTTAGAATTATTTTTTTCAAATTTAATAATTTACGATAAGAATTTGTAATAAATAATAATGTTTTATTATACATATAATTATATTTGCATATACTAAAAGATATATGAAAAATAAATTCTTGTTACTAGGAATTGCTCTGGCCGCACTTACCGCCTGCAAAACAGCTTCTACGCTGCAGCTGGCACAAGTTCAGCCTCAGAAAAATATTTCTATTAATAATGAGCTGAAAAATGATGAGGAATTTGTAAAAGTTATTGAACCTTATAAGCAGAAGCTGGACAAAGAGATGAACCAAAAGATCTCCCATACCAGCGTAGATCTTACAAAGCAGGGTGATAACAGCAATCTGGGTAATCTTTTGGCCGACTATACTTTTGAAGGTGCTGATGCATGGACGAAAAAGAATCTTAATAAAAACGTAGATGCTGCTCTGATCAATATCGGCGGAATACGTACTACAATTGGTAAAGGCGATATTCTTCTGAAAAGTGTTTTTGAAGTAATGCCTTTTGAAAATGAAGTGATCATTGTAAAAATGAAAGGTTCAGATCTTCAGGGACTTTTTGATTATTATGCAAAAACTCAGGTCAACAATCCTGTTTCTCACTTATATATTGAAACCAATAACGGACAGCTTACCCAATCTCTGATCAATGGAAAGCCTGTAAATTCTGATCAGGATTATTACATCGCTACTTCAGATTATCTGGCACTTGGCGGAGACAATATGAAATTCTTTTCCAAAGGGGAATCTATTTCTACAGGGATCAGATTAAGGGATCTTTTCATTGAATATTTCAAGAAAACATCCGAAGTGGTTCCGAATACAGATGTTCGTTTAAATTTTACCGGTAAGAAATAATGGATAGAAAAAGTTTTTTAAAAGTAATAGGTGGAGGATCTTTAGCAGCAGCTTTAGCTCCCAATATGATGATGGCGGAAGAATTGAAACTCAATCCTTTTAAGTCTGAAAATAAACTCACCATTCTACATACCAATGACCAGCACAGCAGAATAGAACCTTTTGACTCAAGCTATACAAAGAATCCCAATCAGGGAGGATTTGCAAGAAGGGCAAGCCTGATACAGCAGATCAGAAGTCAGGAAAGTAATGTTCTTCTTCTGGATTCCGGTGATATTTTTCAGGGAACTCCTTATTTTAATTTCTTTGGAGGCGAGCTGGAATTTAAATTGATGTCTATGATGAAGTATGACGCTTCTACAATGGGAAATCATGATTTTGACAATAGCCTGGACGGTTTTCTGAAAGTTCTTCCTAATGCGAAATTTCCATTCATCTGTTCAAACTACGATTTTAAAAATACGGTTCTGGACGGAAAGACATCACAGTATAAGATCTTCAATAAAAACGGAATAAAGGTGGGAATTTTCGGAGTAGGTATTCAGCTGGACGGCTTAGTAGGCAAGAAACAGTATGGTGAAACCATCTACTCAGATCCTGTAGATGTAGCCCAGCATTACTCCAATTTCCTTAAAAACGAACAAAAATGTGATCTTGTGATCTGCCTTTCCCATATCGGCTATGATTATAAAGATGAACCTAATAAAGTAAGCGACAAAATTCTGGCTGCTAAAACAGAAAATATTGATATTATCTTAGGCGGACACACCCATACTTTTTTACCTGAACCACAGACATTCACCAACAGACAGGGTAAAAACGTTCTGGTGAATCAGGTAGGATGGGCAGGTCTTCTTCTCGGCAGAATAGATTTTTACTTTGATGCCAATAAAAACGTAAAGCATATTTCCTGGAACAACCAGACAATAGACAGCAGCATAACCGTATAATATGAAAAAACTCTCTTTAATCTCTCTCGGTATTTTAGCCTCCCTGCAATTCGTGAATGCGCAGGTGATTTCATCAAAAAAATGGACGGATCTTTTTTCCTACAACAATGTTTTGGCTATGAAGGAAGACAATGGAAAGATTATTGCCGCTACTGAAAACGGGATATTCTACTATACCATTTCAACCGGAGAGATTACAAAGCTGTCAAAAGCTAACGGCCTCCATGACGTTAATATATCCGCCTTCGACTATAACCCGCAAACTAAGATAGGTGTAATAGGATATGCAAACGGTTCTATGGATGTGATTACCCCGCAGGAAATCAAATATATTGTGGATATTCCTATTGCAAACGGTTATAACGGAAGTAAAAGAATCAATCATATTTCGATTACGGGAGATCAGGCTGTAGTATCTGTAGGCTATGGAGTTTCTATATTTAACATTAACAAAAAAGAATTCGGGGATTCTGCATTCTTTGTAAGCGGTGGTGTATATGAAGCCAGCAACGAAGCAACTATATTTGGAAACAAAGTATATTCTGTAACCAATACCGGACTTAAAAGCCACGAAATGAATACTACATTTCCGGTGTTTTCCACCTGGTCGACAGAAATACCGGGATCTTATAAACATATTGACGCGGAGTCTTCACTTATATTTTCATCTGCCACCTCCGCATTTATCTACAATAATGGTACGGGTACTCCGCTTCCGGCAAGTTTCGGAAACATTCAGGATATTGTGATCAATTCAACCAATATTATCGTAACAGACAGCAGAATTTATACATTCGGATTAAACGGAGTGTCTTTAAACGCTGTAAGTATGGGAGAAGACTGCAATACAGCCATAACAGCCAACGGAAAGGTATACGGCGGAACAATACTGTCCGGAATAAAGGAAGAAAGTGGTACTACCTATAAGCCGTCAGGTCCATATTCAAACTCATCATACAAGATCAATCTGTATGACAACAATCAAATGTTGGTATCGTCCGGATCCAGAGTGAACAGATATAACCAGCCCGGAGAAAATCCGAAAAAGCCTGGTTTTTATTATTTTAACGGATCAGAGTGGCTTCGATCTTCTTTTTTTTCAACAACTGCCGCTCCAATCAATGTTCTAGATGCAGTAATGAATCCTGCTGACAACAGTGAGGTCTTTTTCACAAATTATACAGTGGGTTCACAAGGTGTATATAAAATGAAATATAATACTGGCAATAAGGATTTTGACTTAGTAAAATATTATGATCTAGGAGCACCTGGTATATTTTACCGCCGCCCAGTAGGGTTTGCACATGATAATCAAAATAATCTTTTTGTTTCTTTTGGTTTCAACGATGGAAGTCCGTCTATTGGAATTTATGATAGAGGAACTGATGATTTCGTAATAAAAAAATTCGGAATAACAAGTGATGCTGTACAAACTCCTGTTTATTACGAAAATATGCTTTGGATCCCAACTTCGAGAAGCAATAATTTTATAGTTTACGACTACAAAAATGCTACCAATCTTTCTGATGACAGTGATTATATATTACAAGATACCAATGGATTTGCAGGAAACTCAAGAGGGACCCTGTCTGTAGCTTTTAGTAAGTCAGGAGATGCCTGGATAGGTACCGACAGTGGCCTAAGAATATTACCTAATGCTGCTGCAGAAATAAAAAATCCGGATCCAAAAGTAGAACCTATTATTATAGAACAGGGTGGACTTGGAGAAGAGCTTTTCAGAGATGCCCAAATACAACAAATAGAAGTAGATGCCGGAGATTATAAATGGATTTCTGTAGATGGCGGCGGTGTATATTACCTTTCTTCCGACGGACAGCAAACGATAAAGCATTTTACAAAGGAAAATTCCCCTCTTCCAACCAATTCCGTTACTGATATAAAGGTAGACAGAAAAACAGGAAAAGTATATTTTGTAACATTTAATGGCATTGTAGCTTATCAGGGAGATGTAGCAGATGTGACCGCTAACTTCGGAAATGTAGTGATTTATCCTAATCCTGTAGTATATTCAAACTTTAAAGGAAAAGTTACCATTAAAGGGCTTGCGGAAAAAACAAATATCAGAATTGCTGATGCGGCAGGAAATGTAATACATTCTGCAGTAGCCAGAGGAGGTTATTATGAGTGGGATCTAAACAACATGAAAGGGAACAGAGTAGCTTCAGGTATTTATTTTGTACTGATGACCAATGAAGACGGTTCGGATAAAGCTACTGCAAAAATAGCTGTGGTTAATTAATGAATTCACAAAACGGTTTTTTATTATCATTTATAAAATACGGAGAAAATGATGCAGTCCTGCATTGTTTTACAGAAGAGGAAGGCTTTCAGACCTATTTCGTAAAAGGGATTTATTCCAAAAGAAATAAAAAGAAAGCCCTGCTTCAGCCTTTGAATATGCTCTGTTTTACCATTAATCCTGCAAGGGGTAATGGAATCCCTTCAGTATCAAGATTTGAGCTGGTAAAGAACCATGATATGTATATGGATATCAAAGCCAATACGGTCATATTCTTCATCTCCGATTTCCTGAATCAGGTTTTAAGGCACGAAAATAAAAATCCAAATCTCTTTTTCAGTATCGATGAATTTGTCAATGAGCTGGCAGGCAAAAACTATCAGTGTCATCTGCTTTTTTTAATTACAGTATTAAAAATTCAGGGAGTTGCTCCTCTGATCAATGACGGGCAATATTTAGATCCCGAAACCGGAACATTCTCTATAAGTCCTTGTCACCAACTGTTTACCGAAGAAATATCAGCCGTCTGGAAAACAGCCATTTGCTCAGAAAATCTCTATGCTACAAAGATACACTCTTCATTAAGAAAAGATTTTTTAGATAGTCTTCTCGTCTACTACCATTATCATATTACAGATTTTAAGATCCCCACATCGCTGGAGGTTATCCAACAGATTTTTGAATAATCTGAAGGTAAGAAAGTTTGAACCCCCAGCCTTTACCCCTTAGCCTCTTCAGGCATTTCCGTTTCGGATTCCGCCATTTCTTTTTTAGAGAATCTTGGCTGCAGAATTTTTGCAATAAGGCCCGTCCATCCTGTTTGATGGGATGCTCCTACTCCTCTTCCGTTATCGCCATGGAAATATTCATAGAATAAAATATAGTCTTTGAAATCCGGATCCGTCTGGAATCTTTCATACTGCCCATTTACCGGACGTTTCCCGTTGTCATCCATTAAAAAAATTTTGGACAGTCTTTTACTTAAAGAATCTGCAATCTGGTCCAGATTGGAATAATTTCCGCTTCCGGTAGGATATTCCACCAGAAAATCGGGACTGTAATAAAAGAAAAACCGCTGGAGGCTCTCAATAATCAGAAAATTGATTGGAAACCAGATCGGTCCGCGCCAATTGCTGTTTCCGCCAAAAAGACCGCTGTCGCTTTCCGCAGGAGTATATTTTACACAATAATCTGCTCCGTTCAAACTCAAGGTATAAGGATTCTGTTCATATTCTTTCGACAATGCCCGCACTCCATACTCGCTTAAAAACTCTTCAGGATTAAGCATTCTTTTCAGCAGCCTTTTTAACCGGTGTCCGCGCAATAGCGACAGAAGGTGCTTGGAATCCTGTCCCTTCACTTCCCATCTTGATACCAGGGAAGCCAGTTCCGGTTTATTTTCCAGAACCCATTTCATTCTTTTCTTAAAATTGGGAAGATTTTCGATCATTTCATCATCAATTACCTCAACGGCAAACATAGGTATCAGCCCTACGATAGTTCTTAATCTTAAATACATATGATTTCCATCACTGGAAGAAATAGCATCATAGAAAAATTCATCTTCCTGATCCCAAAGACTGAAATTCTCCTCTCCCATATTATCCAGCGAGTTAGCAATAGAAAGGAAATGTTCAAAAAATTTCATCGCCATTTCTTCATACACCTTGTTGTAAAGGGCCAGTTCAAGAGCAATTCTCATCATATTAAGAGCAAACATGGCCATCCAGCTTGTCCCGTCTGACTGTTCCAGCTGTTCACCGTTCGGAAGTGTTGTGTTCCGGTCAAAAACACCAATATTATCAAGGCCTAAAAAACCTCCTTCAAAAATATTATTGCCATTATTGTCTTTTTTGTTGACCCACCATGTAAAGTTCATCAGCAGCTTCTGAAATGCACTTTCCAGGAATTCAATATCAGGTTTTCCTTTGATGTATTCATCAATTTTAAAAACCCTGAACACAGCCCATGCATGAACCGGAGGGTTTACATCACTGAAATTCCATTCATACGCAGGAAGCTGCCCGTTGGGATGCATATACCATTCGAACAGGAAAAGTTTCAGCTGTTGCTTAGCAAAGTCCGGGTCTATTAAGGAAAAACTAATGGTATGAAATGCCAGATCCCAGGTTGCATACCAGGGATATTCCCACTTATCAGGCATAGAAATGATATGCTCATTATTGAGATGCTTCCAGTCGTAGTTTCTGATCTTTTCCCGGGATTGAGGTGGCGGCGTTTCTGCAGGATCTCCTTTCAGCCATTTTTCGACATTATAATGATAAAACATTTTATTCCAGAGCATTCCCGCAAATGCCTGGCGCTGTACCAATTTTTCGTCCTCCGACTCTATCCCTTTTTGAATTTCAGCATAAAATTCATCAGCTTCTTTTTTCCTCAGATCAAAAATATCATTAAAATCTGCAAATGGATCTTTCAAATCCTTATCCGTCATTCTGAATTCAAAAATTCTAGATTCCCCGGCTTGAAGTATCTCATCAAGAAGAAAAGAAGCTTTAGTTCCCATACACTGTGGATTTACAGCCTGGGAATTTCCGTTGATAACAAATTCATTGATGCCATCTTTGCAGTATTTTGATTCATTGGGCGACTGGTAAAGTTTTTCGGTATTGGTTTCATTATCACAAAACAAGGTCTTAAGCGACTGTTTTGCATACACATTTTTAATTTCAATATTTTTGTGGTTAATGGCAATATGCTGTGCATCTTCACTGCTCAGCTGTGGCTTATAGTTATCGTAGCCCCATTTCCATGTATTCCTGAACCAAACTGCCGGCAACAGGACAATGGGTGCTTCATGTTGAGATCTATTGATTATTGTAAGTTTAACCAGAATATCATATTCGCTTTCCTTAGCATATTCTATAAATAGGTCAAAGTATTCGTTCTGATCAAAAACTCCCGTATCGATCAGTTCATATTCAGGTTCATTTTTATTTCTTTCTGCATTGGTTTTTAAAAGATCTTCGTAAGGAAAAGCATTCTGAGGATATTTGTACAGCATCTTCATATAAGAATGGCTGGGCGTTGAATCCAGATAGTAGAAATATTCCTTTACATCTTCTCCATGGTTTCCCTGCCCGTTGGTAAGACCAAAAAAACGTTCTTTTACCATTTTATCTTTCTTATTCCAGAATCCTATAGAAAAAACCAGCTGCTGAAGATCATCACAGATTCCACAAATACCTTCTTCACCCCATCGGTAGCTTTTAGATTCCGCGGTATCATGAGTGGTATAGTTCCATGCATCTCCACTTTCGCTGTAATCTTCACGAACCAGCCCCCACTCGCGATTGCTGACATAAGGTCCCCATTTTTTCCATGACATATCTGAAAGTCTCTGTTTTTCTGACATCTGTTTTTGTTGTATAATGTGAAATGTGTTAAGATTTTAGACATGAGATATCGGATGGCAGACATCAGATTATTGAAATATGAAGTCCTGTTATCATAACCGGCAATAACTCATCCCCACTCTAATACTCTAATACTCTAATACTCTAATACTCTAATACTCTCAAACCCAACTACCCTCCAGTAGAAAAGCTCTCAAAAGTGGTCATTGCCCCGTCTACAAAAATGCTGGTTCCGGTGATATAATCCGCCAGGTCACTTGCTAAAAAGGCAGCTAAATTTCCGATATCCTGTGGCTGCCCAATCCTGTTGTAAGGGATAAGATTAAGCAGTGAATTCAATGCTTCCGGAGTACTCCAGGCGTCTTTATTGATTGGTGTCTGGATCGCGCCCGGACAAATGGAATTGACACGGATTCTGTCAGCTCCATATTCCTGTGCCAGAGTCTGCATCAGCATTCTGATAGCTCCTTTGCTCGCAGCATAATTGGCATGTCCTGCCCAGGGAATAATCTCGTGAACTGAACTGATATGAATAATTTTTCCGCAGGCAATAGAACGGGACGGGTCTATACCACGGCGCAGAAATTCTTTTATAGCTTCTCTTGCACAGAGAAATTGTCCGGTAAGATTCACTCCTATTACCGCATTCCACTGGTCAAGGGTCATGTCAGTAAACTTGGCATCTTTCTGGATCCCGGCATTATTGATCAGGATATCTACGGTTCCGAATTGTGAAACGGTATCCTGGAACATTTTGATGACCTGATCTTCTTTGGAGACATCACATTGGTAAGTGATCCCGTGTCCGCCTGCATCTGTAATTTCCTTTAAGACAGCCTGTGCCTCACCTGTTGATCTTTCTGAAGAATGATTGACAATAATTGTTGCCCCCGCAGAAGCCAGGGATTTTGCTATTCCCGAACCTATTCCGCTGGAAGCTCCTGTAACGACAGCCACCTGATTTCGAAGTGATATTTCCATATTTTTTGATTTGATGTTACTCAAAGTTATGGAAACAATTCAGCAGGATGGAATTTTTGAATTTAAAATTTTCTTAAAGTTTTTTATCCATCAGATATTGGGGACCGCTTCTTCCTATTCTTGTTTTACCGTTGTATAGATAACCTGCTTTCAGGTAGGTATGATACGCTGAAACATTTTTCTGGTTAACCGCAAGAACAATCTCATTGCAATAAGGAAAATTTTCTTTGACAAAATCACCCACTTTATGCATCGCTGTTTTTCCTATTCCTTTTCCCTGTAAGCCGGGATTTATAGAAAAAGATCTCAGTAAAACAGATTTTTCGTTGTCAGTAAGGTCCAGTTTGTCTTCTCCAAAATCCAGGACAAAAAAACCTGCAGGCTTCTCATCTTCAAAAATGGTAACGGCAAACGCTTTACCATCATTCCTCTCTTTAATTCTATCCAAAGCTTTTTCTACCGTTGAAGTATACTGCAGCTGATTTTCATCCAGTGCATAATTAAGCTCCGTGAAATCGGATTCTTTAAAAATTTCTAATCTGACCATATTCTTAATGATGATAAATATCCTGGTACATTACACCGGCTCTGATCTCCACCGGAAGCTTATTTTCTTCAGGAACAATCGGACAATTGTAATCGTAGGCATTGTATGCACAATAAGGCTGATAGGACTGATTGAAATCCAGGATAATGGTATCTCCTTTTGGGATTTTCAGATCCATATATTTTCCGCCGCCGTAGGTTTCTTTTTCATTGGTAGCGTCCCTGAAGGGAAGAAATAAATAGTCTTTATATTTTTTCTGCTTAATCAGATCAAGGCTTTGATATAAGGTTAGCGCATAGGATTTTCCATCCAGTTGAAATGTTGCTTTTCCGTATTCCTTATAAGATTTCGTTTTTCCTGAAGAGGTTGGAAGCTCAAAAGGCCTGGCATTTTTTGTCTTACTGAATTTGGCAGTGACCCTATATTTAAAATCTACCGGAAAGAATGGATGTTCCTTAAAATTCGTAAAATTATCTCCACGCAAAGGTGTTTTTTTTGGATTAAGATATTCTGCATTGAGCTCTTCCTGAAATTTCCTGATCTCCATGATCTCTTTTGAAACCATTTTTTGAGAAAACATAAAAAGCGGAAAAAACAAAAATAATAAAATATATTTTTTCATGATCCCTTTCAAAATTATAAGTAAAACTATGAATTTTTCATGGCATGAAAAGTTAAAATTGTAATAAAAACACATAATCTGTTTTAAATAATCCGTACTTCAATTTTTTTAGCATATTTTTTGACCCTACAGAGCACATGGACAGAAAGACATTCATTAAGACAGGCATTCTCGCGGTATCAGGTTTTTATTTCCTCAACTCTAATTTATTTCAGGCTATACAGCCCAGGACAGGAAAACAGGAAAAAGAGATCATAGAGACTCCGATACTTATTATTGGAAGCGGATACGGAGGTTCTGTTTCTGCCCTCCGGCTTTGTGAAGCCGGAAAAAAGGTCGTTATGCTGGAAATGGGTCTCAACTGGGAAAAATCTGGGATTCCGTTTTCGAATATGCTGAAACCGGGGAAGAGTGCCGCATGGCTGAAAAAAAAGACCATTGCCCCATTTATGAATATTTTTTCTCTGACTCCTTTTACGGGAACTTTGGACAGAATGGATTTTGAAAATATTAATATCTGGGTAGGCAGAGGTGTAGGCGGCGGCTCTCTTGTTAATGGCGGAATGGCCGTTACTCCTAAAGAAAGCTATTTTAAAGAGGTATTTCCTGATCTGGATACTGATAAGTTCTACAATCACTATTTTCCTTTGGTACACAAAGAACTGAAGGTAAATGTTATTGGAGAGCAGTTTTTAAAAGACTGTTCCTATTATAAATTTACAAGAGTAGGTGAAGCAGAAGCCCATAAAGCAGGCTTTAAAACCATACGGGTTCCCAATGTCTACGATTTTCAGTATATGGAAAAGGAATATAGAAATGAAGTTCCCCGCTCTGCTTTTAACACAGAAGTGATTTATGGAAATAATCACGGTAAGAACAGTCTGGATAAAACGTACCTGAAAAAAGCTCTGGATACCGGAAATCTTGAGATCCTGGACCTTCACTGTGTTGAAAATATTAAACTTAATGATGATAAAACCTATACTTTACAAGTACGGCAAACCGATACATCAGGCGCTGGAATTGCTGATAAACTATTCAACTGTAAAAAGCTGATTATGGCTGCAGGAACAATGGGAACTTTAAAACTGCTGTTACATTCCAATGCCGTCAATGGTTTCCCGATTCATGAACAGGTTGGAAAAAACTGGGGAAACAACGGTAATTTTATGACCGGCAGAAACTGGGTAAAGCCTCTTTCAGGCGGAACAGGCTCCAGGCAATCGACCATTCCTGTGGGTGGTATAGATAACTGGGACGATAATGAACATCCTTTTTTTACAGAAATCGCTCCGCTTCCTATGGGAATGGACGTAGCAACAGCATTATACCTGCTGATCAACCGGGTGGATAAAAAGGGAGAAGTTTTTTATGACAGTACAAACAAAAAACTCAGTTTGGACTGGGACCAGAGCCATACCATTAAAATGAGGGAAAATGCTGATTATTTCATAAAAAAAATGAACAGAGCCAATGGCGGAACGAGAAGCCATTTCTTATTTAATAACGGTTTCGGGGCAGATGTGTGCTATCATCCGCTGGGCGGCTGTGTTTTGGGTAAGGCTACTAATGAATACGGAAAATTAAAAGATCATGAAAATCTTTATGTTCTGGATGGATCTTTGATTCCGGGGACTATTGGTGTCAATCCCTTTGTTACGATCACCGCCATTGCAGAATACTGTATGGAAAACCTGATTACACAGAATGAATTTGCCTGATTAAGACATGAATTTCACCTCATCCAGGTATTTCCTGATATCATCTTCATGTTTCTGAGGATATTCAAAATCAAGCTTCTGTGCCAAAGCTGTTCCCAGATCGTGTACAAGATCCGCAGCAGCATACAGGGCACGCCAGTTATCATTAATATTGCTGCCTGAAAATGTAGCTTCTACCCGCCTCCAGAGTTCTGCAGAAAGATATTTTCTGAAAAGACGCCCGTGTTTATTGGTCGTTATATTTTCCCAGTCATGACCGCTGGCAATATACCATTCGATAAGAGGAACGAGATAATCTGTCCTGATCACATCTTCGGACATGAATTTAGCATAAAAAAGGTCACCGCGTTTAAGGCATTTTGCCACATAGGTTGTATCCCACCAGAAATCGTTCATCAATTGATGAAATCCCTGTTGTGTCGGCTTATGGATCATGATGGACTGATAGGTCGGCGGTTTCAGATCTATAGTAAGCCGGTCTTTATCAACCAGAACTTTATAGCCTACATCCCAATCTTCCGGAAGACATTCCTCCTGAGCTTCTTTTCTAAATTTTGATTTCTGATAAAGTTTAAAATCAACCTTCACATGATCTGCGTACAGTACCATTTTCATGGCGTGTTTTCCTTCAAAACAAGTCTCATCTTCTTCCACCATGGAAATCGGCTCACCAAAAAGATAAATCCATTTTTTATCAACCTCGTATTCTTTCATGTTTTCAAAAACCAGTTCTACATCGAGGTCACTGAAATCATCTACAGGCGCATATGGATTCACCAGTGAACTGGTCAGCAGTACAGCACGGATATCAGGATTATTTTCTGCCCAAATGATGATCTGCTTCAGTTTTTCTTCGCGTACTTTCATCCCTTCCGTTACGTTAATAGGATTCTGAGATTTTCACGCGGTAAACGTCCAGAGAATTTCTTTTAATAGACTCCACAAAAAAACCTCCTTCTTCCGGAATAACTTCTTTCAGGTCGAAACTTTTACAGTCCCTCGGCAAGCCGGAAAACACTAAAGTAAACCAGAAATCCTGCATAAACGGAACAGCTGTCCAGTTGGGATAGATCGTAATATTCTCGGCATGGATCAGCTTACTTTTATGGTCAGACTGGTTATCAATAAGGTAAGTGGAATTCCAGATCCGGATCAGGTTGCCCAAAAACGGTGATGCCGGAAAACAGCAGTGTACAATAACCTGCTTCTCCTCTTCTACTTTAGTTTGAAGAGATGCCAGGAGTTCTTTAGCAATAATGGGTTTTACAATTACTTCTTCCACTTCTATATGGGTAATGGGCAATAAATAAGCAATGAGTAATGTGAAAAATTAGTAATGGTATTACTGATTACCCATTGCTTATTACTTATGTTAGTATTCTAATTCCAGTTTTTCTTTGGTATAGTTTCTTACTTTCTCTGTAAGTTCAGGATTCTGGGCTAATTTGTGGCCATAGGAAGGAACTATTTCGAATAATTTATCTTTCCACTCTCCGTTTAATTTTTCAGGGAAACATTTTTCAAGAACATTCAGCATTGCATATACTGCTGTGGAGGCTCCCGGGGAAGCACCGAGCAATGAAGCAATGGTTCCGCTTTTATTTACAACCACTTCAGTTCCGAATTCCAGCTTTCCGCCTTCTTTTTCATCTTTTTTGATGATCTGTACTCTCTGCCCGGCTACTTTCAGTTCCCAGTCCTCTTCTTTGGCATCCTTGATGAATTCTCTCAGGTGCTGCATTCTCTGGGATTTCGTCATCGCCACCTGCTGAATAAGGTATTTAGTCAGAGGAAGATTATGCCACCAGGCACCAAATAATGATCTTAAATTTTTTGTATTAACACTTTCAGGCAGATCCAGATAACTTCCCTCTTTCAGGAATTTTGTAGAAAATCCGGCAAAAGGGCCGAAAAGAAGTGCTTTTTTACCATCAATAATTCTAAGATCCAGGTGAGGAACAGACATTGGCGGAGCATCTACAGTGGCCTGGGTGTATACTTTCGCATGATGCTTTTCTACCAGTTCCTGATTATGACTCACTAACCACTGTCCGGAAACAGGGAAACCTCCATACCCTTCGCTCTCTTTAATATCTGAACTGTCCAGCAGCGGAAGGGCATAGCCACCGGCACCGATAAATACAAAATCTGCAACGACTTCCTGTTTATGATTGTGGATCCTGTCTTTCACCTTCATTTCCCATTTTCCGTCTTCTCTCAGATCAACATCTTTTACTTCATGGTATAAGAATACCTCAACATTTGAATCTTCAAGCAAATGCCTTCCCATTTTTCTTGTTAATGTTCCGAAATTCACATCCGTTCCCATATCCATTTTGGTCGCAGCCATTACTTCCGACTGATTTCTTTTGCTCATTACCAAGGGGAGCCATTCTCTGAGCTGTTCATGATCCGTAGAATATTCCATACCGGAAAACAGGACGGATCCGGACATTTTTTCGTGACGCTTTCTAAGATATTCAGCATCTTTTTCACCAAATACCAAACTCATATGCGGACATGAATTGATAAAATCTTTAGGATCCTGAACATATCCTTTGGTAACCAGATAGGCCCAGAACTGTTTTGACATTTCAAACTGTTCCGCAATACTTTCTGCCTTGGTTATATCAACAGTTCCGTCTGGTTTTTCAGGAGTATAATTAAGTTCACAAAAAGCAGAATGTCCCGTTCCTGCGTTGTTCCACGCTGCGGTACTTTCTTTCGCAAACCTCCCAAGCCTCTCGAATATGGCAATTTCCAGATTGGGATCAAATTCGTGAAGCAGTGTTGCTAAAGTGGCGCTCATAATTCCGCCGCCTATCAGTACAACGTCATATTTTGGTTTCGGTGTTCTGCTTGTAAGCGAGTGTGGCATAATTCTAAAATTTACATCAAATTTCGGGAAAAGTTTTATAAATAAAGATGGGTTTAACGATTTTAACACGTTAATTTTTGTACTTAAAAAGTATTCAAACAGACAAAAAAATCTATGAAACGGTCAATATACTGTCCTATCGAAATAAGTAATTGAATAATCCCTTCATTATTTATTATAACTTTTATATTTTAGCTTATAATTTGCAAATATCGATTCATGAACGCTTTTTAAGATATTTGTTTTAATACTTAATGATATGTTTGAAAAGAAAGTGTACGTTCAACGACGTTCTGCATTAAAATCGAAATTAAATTCAGGGATATTGCTCTTTTTAGGTAATGAAGACAGCCCGATGAACTTTAAAGATAATATTTATCACTTCAGACAGGACAGTACCTTTCTGTATTATTTTGGAATTAACGAACCTTCACTGGCAGCCATTATCGATTTGGATGAAGATGAAACCATTCTTTTCGGAAATGAGATGAGTATTGATGATATTGTATGGATGGGCAGACAGAAAACGTTAGCTGAAAAAAGTGAAGATTCCGGCTTATCAAATATTCTTCCGCTGGACCAGCTCGATATTTATCTCAAAAAATACCAGGAGAAAAACCGTCCCGTCCATTTTTTACCGCCTTACCGTCCGGAAAATAAAATTAAACTGACAAATTGGTTTGACATTCCTGTAGATCAGCTTAAAGAACGTGCTTCATTAAGTTTTATAAAAGCCGTTGTTGCACAGCGTTCAATAAAATCGGCTGAGGAAGTTGCAGAACTTGATCGTGCAGCATCAACATCGGCTGATATTCATTTGATGGTGATGCAGCAGGCTAAGCCCGGAATGTATGAGCGTGAACTTGCTGCAAAAATACAAAGTGAGGTACTGGCTTCAGGAGGCAGTCTGGCGTATCCCGTAATCTTAACGGTTCAGGGTGAAATCCTCCATAATCATTATTATGGTAATCAACTCAGGGAAGGTCAATTAGTCTTGAACGATTCCGGAGTGGAAACTGCTCTAGGATACGCCGGAGATCTTACCCGAACTTTCCCTGTGGGCAAAACATTCAGTGCGGAGCAAAAGGATGTTTATGATATTGTACTCAGTGCCTATCACCATGCAAAAAGTCTTCTGGCACCTGGTGTAAGATATCTGGATGTGCATTTGGCTTCCTGCAAAATACTGGCACAGGGCTTAAAAGACATCGGTCTGATGAAAGGTAATATTGAAGATGCGGTCCAGGCTGGTGCCCACGCTATGTTTTTTCAGTGCGGTACAGGCCACATGATGGGTCTGGATGTACATGATATGGAAGATTTGGGTGAGCAATACGTAGGATATACTGATGATCTTGTTAAAAATACTACTCAGTTTGGCCTTAAATCTTTAAGGTTGGGCAAAGCACTGGAAGCAGGTTATGTATTAACCGTGGAACCGGGTATTTACATTATTCCGGAACTTATCGACCGTTGGAAAGCATCTGATCAGTTTGCCGAATACATCAATTATGATAAACTGGAAACATTCAGAAACTTCAGCGGCATCAGAGTGGAAGATGATTTTCTGATTACGGAAAGCGGCAGCAGAATGTTGGGTAAACATTTAGCCTTAACTACTGAAGAAATCGAATCGATCAGGAGCCAGGCTTATTAGAAAAATCCACACTCCATTAGATACAAATCATGAATATATGATAGCTAACAAAAAACCGTCATCCGCTCAAAAGAGCAAATGACGGTTTATTATTTTTTTACACTGTATAAACTATATAGCTTAATTCAGTTTTGCCGTTAATTTCTTAAACTGTTTTTCTGCATTTTTACCTTCATAAAGGATGGCGTAAATTGTATCGATGATCGGAAGTTTAAGATGTTTCTGCTTAGCCGTTTTATAGATTGAATCTGCTGCATAATAACCTTCTGCCACCATGTTCATGGACTGGATTGCAGATTTTACGGTATATCCCTTTCCGATAAGATTTCCTAAACTTCGGTTTCTTGAGAACAGAGAGTAGGCTGTTACCAGAAGGTCACCAAGGTAAGCACTTTCGTTAACATCTCTTGGGGCCTCGTATACAGCTTCCAGGAAGATTTCCATTTCACGGATCGCATTAGAAACAAAAACAGCTGTAAAGTTATCTCCATAACCCAGCCCGCTTGCTATACCGGCACCAATTGCAAAAATATTCTTAAGAATGGCACTGTATTCGTTTCCTAAAATATCTTTACTGGAATGTACTTTAATAAAATCTGAACTGAAAATTCCTTCCAGTTTGTCAGCCGTTTCATCCTCTACGGCAGCAACAGTAAGATAGGAAAGTCTTTCCATAGCGACTTCTTCTGCATGACATGGTCCTGCAATCACAGCCTGATTTCTGAAACCGATCTTAAATTCATCTCTTAAATAATGCGCTACCACATCATTTACTTTAGGAATGATCCCTTTAATGGCGGAAACAAAGATCTTGTCGCCATATTCACAGGTCA
The DNA here is from genome assembly GCF_049887855.1 of Chryseobacterium sp. NFX27. Classification (NCBI taxonomy): domain Bacteria; kingdom Pseudomonadati; phylum Bacteroidota; class Flavobacteriia; order Flavobacteriales; family Weeksellaceae; genus Chryseobacterium; species Chryseobacterium sp. NFX27. Next base: position 41,590 of record NZ_JAGEKK010000023.1, read on the forward strand.
TTTTATCCATGGTATCCGACAGGTAAATGGAAGGTGTTGCCAATACGATCACATCGCAGGCACTCACCAGTTCGTTGATATCTGTTGTAAGTTTTAGACTTTTAAGATTAAAATTAACTGCTGTAAGATAAGAAGGATTGTGTCCGCGGAGTTCAATGGCTCCCTTTACGAATTCACTTCTTACGCACCAGTGTACTGTTTTACAGTTTTCAACAAGCATTTTTACGATAGCGGTTGCAAAACTTCCGCTTCCTACTACTCCTACAGAAATGTCTTTCTTATTCTTTTTTGGATGAGAAGATTCTGAAATTATTTTCTTTTTAGCCATAATTGGAATGTGAACTGCAAATATATTAAAACAAAGACGGAACGCAGACTTTGGAGCTATGATAAAAACCACTTTCTGAAAAAATTAACACTCGAACACAATTAAATATCTAATCAGACGTTAAATACAGAAAAAACTAAGTTTTCTTTAAAAATATCCCTAAAAGAGTATTTTTAATTAAATTTGCATGCTTAAAACTGTTTTGTAATATACTAAGAGAAGAAAAATGAAGAAATTTCTAAACAGCAAGAAGAACGTGAATGTTCTCCTCGGAGGACTTTTGCTAGTAGTTTTTGCACAGGCGATCTTTATTGCCAGGTTATTTTCTGAGAAGGATGACAAGAAGTATGAAGTGAACCTTGTCAAAATAAACACTGAAAAAGACAGTGTAGATTATTTAAAGATGAAAACAGATCTTACTTTGGTAGATCAGACCGTAGCCGAACTCAATTCATTTCTGAGGTCCAAAGATATCACTAACGAAAAAGTGATGATCCTGAGTAAAGACAGTATCTCGAATTCTGTATACCTGGCCAAACAGGCCAACCGCTACAGCCAGTATCTGATGAATCTTCAGAAAAAACTGATGGAAGTTCCCCTGGGAATGCCTACCGATGGATATATCTCCTCTAATTTCGGCATCAGAAAAAATCCAATTCCTTTTAAAACCGTGTTTGCATCTGTAAAGTCCAGTGCCGCAGAATCCAAACCAATGGCTGCTGCTGCACCAAAACCGGAAGTAAAAGCTGAACCTGTTGAGAAAATCATTGAGTTAACAGACAGTTACGGTAATAAAAGAGAAGTAAAAGTAATGGTGACTCCAAAAGCGGCACCTGCTGCTCCGGCACCATCTCCCGCTGCTGCGTCCACAAAAGCTGTTGCCAGCAATACCTCATCAGCGAAGGCTCCCATGGAAAAAAACAATCCTCCTGCCGAAGCAGACCAGATGCAGTTTCATAAAGGACTGGACATTGCAGTTGCTTATGGCTCAGATGTGAGAGCCGCTGCCGCCGGAACCGTTATTTTCTCCGGTCAGAAAGGAGGTTATGGAAACTGTGTTATTGTTTCTCACGGAAACGGGCTGGCTACGCTTTACGGCCACTTATCACAGCTGGTATCAAAAGTAAACGATAAGGTAAAAGTGGGACAGGTTATTGCCAAATCCGGGAATTCCGGGCGTTCTACAGGACCTCATCTTCATTACGAAGTCCATAAAAACAATACTCCGGTAAACCCGAAACTGTTTATGAATTTATAAAAAAAATGGCTGTCTGTTGGACGGCCATTTTTATGTAATACTATCAAAAGAGTATCTGTGTATTCTGAAAACTCCGCGGAAAACGAAAAACATCAACCACAAAAGTCACAAAAGCTTTTAACACTCAAGTTATTTGAAGCTTAAATACTTTGTGAATAAGAAGATCACATAAGTTAAAAAAAAATCAAAGATTTTATAGTAAACAACATGTATAACATCTGTGAAAATCTGTGGTCAATAAAAACTCACACAAAAGCTTTTCAAACACTTAAGTTATTTTTTTAAGTTAAATATAATATACCTATAAAGTACACTAAAGTTTTATGAAAATCTTTGATTTTCTGCTTTATGTGGTCTTATTATTTTTCAGGATGATAAAACTTTTGAAACTAAAGTGATCTAAAGTGTTTAAAACTATAAGCTTTTGTGACTTTTGTGGTTAAAATAATTGAAGTGCATGGGGGCTTCGGGAGCCTCAGCCCCCAGAAGTGTTTGTCATCAATGATCTTGTTACCGGAAAATATCCTGTATTATCAATAAAAAAACTGCTATCGTTGGACAGCAGTTTTATATATTATTTCAGAATTTTAAGGGTTCCTTTCAGGTGGGTGAACGAGCCGTTAGGTTCTGCAATATTGGTATATATTATATTCTTATTGTAATCCTGAATATGGGTAACGTTAGAGCCTAATTTAGGTTCGTGCCAGTATACCATAAAGACATTCTTTGCTACTTCTACAGCAGTGTACTGTACGGTATCTGTATTGCCTTTTCCAATTCCTGAAACTCCTGTGAAAGACATCTCTCTGTTATCTTTAAAATCCAGGATGAACTTTAGTGTTCCGAAATCAACTTCCACTTTTTTTCCTATCACCGGATAAGGAGACTTCAGATCCCAGTCTATTTCGCCAAAGAAAACTTTTGCTCCCATTTCCAGTTCCTCTTTTCCGTGAAGATCAGGATATTTTTTAACCATAAAATCTACAACGGCAGCAGATGCCTTATTTTCGGTGACTGCTTTTTTATAGTTCTCCAGATAGTTTTTAACGAAATCCAGAGACTGGGGAGACAGAGACTGTTTTGCAAAATGAGAAGGGACCACCTGTTCAGGTTTTAGAGCTTTCATGGCATCAATCTGTCCTATCCACTGATCAATTGCTTTGATATTCTGGGTATCGGCCATCCAGAGATGGGAACCCACGGAAACAGAAATACCGCCGGCCACTGTTTTTAAAGATGGAATCCACACAAAACTGTGAGCCGTATCTTCAGTATTCTGTTGGATTTCAATTTTATTTCCTTCCAGATCCGGAATTGCATTGGCGGCTTCCGGAATAATGATTTCTGAGGGAGCATCTTCTTTAAGCTGCGACTTCCATACGGCCATTTTTTCATCTTTAGATGCAGATATAAGGTACGCAGTCTGTGCTGTTGAAATGATTTTTGCATTGGGGAATGCTTTTTTGATCACTTCCAGCCCAAAGTAAAAGTCAGGGTCGCTGTGGGAAATAAAAACTGTTTTCAGGTTTTTTCCTGTTGCCTTAATTTCCCTGACCAATTGTTCTGCATACTGCTTCTGAAACTGAGCATCGATGAGCACAGCATCTTTATCTCCGTAAATAATGGTGGAAGTAATAGGAAAGATGGCTTTAGGACCGGGATTGTAGACTTTGATCTTCAGGTTTCCTGCAAACATAATGCTTACAAACCCCAGCAGTGCCAGCATTGATAATAATTTCTTTTTTAACATTGTTTATTTTTATTAGATTAATAAGCTGCTGTGAAACGTTCACGGATGTGGTTGTTCTGCTCCAGCTCGTCTACCAAAACAGCTGCTACATCTTCTACGGAAAGACGGCTTCTTCCGTTTTCATCAAAAACAGGAGTTTCCAAAGATGTTCTGTACTTTCCGGTTCTCTCCCCTACATTAGCCTGATTCATTTCAATGGCAGGGCTGAAAAAAGTCCAGTCCAGTGTATTGTTATCTTTAATTTTGTTTAAATAATCCCTTGCGGCTGTTGCTCCCGGCTTATACGCTTCAGGGAAATCCGGGGTATCTACAATCTGTACATTGTCCGGCGTGTAAAGGCTTCCGGCTCCCCCAACTACGATAAGTCTTTTTACTCCTGACTGCTCTACTGCTTTTTCAATATTAATGGACCCGTTCAGGAAATCGTTGTAAAGATTTGGATTCGTCCATCCTGCATTGAAAGCACTGATCACAGCATCACTTCCTTTTAAAGCTTCTGCAAGTTCTTCTGTATTGTTTACGTCAACACTTTTTGCTGTTACATTTTCCTGTGATTCTACTTTAGAGGCATCTCTTACCAAAGCTTCTACAACATAACCTCTTTCCGCTAATTCATTAACTACTTTTTTTCCTACAAAACCGGTCGCACCGATTACTGATACTTTTTTCATAATATTTTTATTTAAAATTAAATTGTAATAAAACTTGTTACATTTTGGGTTAAAAAATTTTTATTCAAACTGCTCCGAAAATTCTTTCAGGGATTTATCGCCTAAAAACTGAGTAACCAATACATCTGTTTCTTCAAATAAGGTATTCAAATGGATATTAATCTCTTTTCCAACACTGCATGCAGGATTGGGATTCTGATTTTTCTTACCTAAAACCTCAGTATTCTTCACAGCTCTGTAAATCTCCGAGATACTGATCTGATCTGCATTTTTGGCAAGCTGACTTCCCCCGTCTTTTCCCTGTCTGCTGGCAATCAGGCCTGCTTCTCTCAATACGCTGATCTCTTTTCTGACAATCACCGGATTGATATTGATGCTCCCCGCCATCCAGTCAGAAGTGAGCCACTCCTGAGGACTTTTTGCCAATAAGGTCATAATATGTATTGCCGTAGCAAATCTTGTATTGTTCATTGTAATTACAGGACAAAGGTAAACAAATTTTTAAATGTAACAAATTTTATTACAGTTATTTTTTTCTTAAAGGATTAATTTATCCAGATCCAGCAGCAGATAATTGATATTCTGGTTAATGGTTCTGGTTGCAGACTGCATCTGGTTCAGCATGGCAGCACGGTTATGAAGGTCATCTGCCCTGTAAAAGCCTCCATCACTGAAAATCACAGACTGGTCAGCAGCAATTTTAACATCATCAAACTGGTAATGAAGCCATCTTTCCTTCATACTGCTGATAATGGAATGTTCTTCTTTATTGGAAAATTTTTTCTCTGTATACATATACCAGATGAAGGGAGGAAAATTCGGAGATTCAAGCTTTTCTCTCCAAATGTCTCTCAACAGGTTTCTCTGATGGATAAATTCCACTTTTTTACCTTTTGGATTAAGGGTTGCAAGCCCGAAGCCTGCTCCCAGGACTCCTCCACTGATATCAACGGCATTACTCCAGCCTCCATCACTGATGATTCCTCCGGCGACAGATGCAGCAGCCCCTGTTACAATGGAAAGCAGGATCAGTTTATTATTTTTGGAATCGTTAAGATTATCCACATAATTTCCAATTTGGGCAACTCTTTCTCCTTCACAGTCAAATTCCGCAGCTACAGCATCCAGTTCTGTGAGGGCAATGGTGATTTTACTGTTGATCTTCGTTTTAAGCTGCAGTACTTTAACCTGGGAAGCAATGGATGAGTCTTTTTTAAGATCGATAATTTCGTGAACTTCATCCAGATTATCCAAAGCATTCAGAATAAGGATGCTCTGATCGGAAAACATACCCTGCAGTTCTTTATTAGCTGTCAGGATAGAATCCGAATTATAAGATGGGATTCTGTTGCTGTAGTTGTATTTAAAGGGTGCTTTACAGTAACTGTCCTTCAGCGTAAGAATATTCTGCTTAATTACCTGATTTTTTTTTGAAACACAGGAAGCCAGCAGGCTGAATACCGCAAAAAGGTAAAAGAGTTTTTTCATTCAGTTTATATTTTTTGCTTTGTGATGTGCTGTTTAATCGCAAAGGTGCAAAGAGATTAATGGTTTACTTTTTAAGGCGCAAAGATTTTATCTCCGATAAATTTAAACTGCATATTTTGTACATCACCTTTCGGGACTCTCTGAAACCTTAAAAAATTACAACAATCTTTGTTCTTTGAAATTGATCAACACGAATATAGTACAAATAAAAAAAATTACCTGAATTCAGGTAATTTTTTAAGCTATTTTTAAGCAGGATTATTTTATATCCAACAGTTCCACTTCAAAAACCAGGGTAGAATTCGGTCCTATTTCTTTACTGATCTGCTGATCTCCATAGGCCAGGTGAGGAGGAAGAATCAGTCTCCACTTACTTCCAACCGGCATTAACTGAAGGGCTTCTGTCCATCCTTTAATTACCTTGTTCAAAGGGAAAGATGCAGGAGTTCCTCTTTTTACAGAGCTGTCGAAAACCTTACCGGAAATGGTAGTTCCATGATAATGGCACTTTACTGTGGATTTAGGACCCGGTTTTGCCCCGTTTCCTTCGGTAATGATCTCATACTGTAAACCGCTCGGCAATTGTACAACACTTTCTCTCTTACCATATTCTTCCATATACTCTTTACCGTCATTAAGATTCTTTTCGGCAAGTTCTTTTTTCTTTTTAAATAACATATCTGCTACTCCCATTGTTGATATTTTTTACAAAGATAGGGGTTTTTATTGGTTGAGGATTGATAGCAAATAGCGACAAGTTTAAAAGTAATTCTGCTTATCCAGATCTCAAAAAACTGGTAACCAGCAACCAGTAACCACTAATGAAAACCCTTTCTCTCAAAATTCAAACAATTTTAATATTATGTTAACACAGATTCGGAAACTTGGCGTTATAATTGAATTTAAAAACTAAATGCCACAACCACTAAAATATAATAAGAAATTCGATGAGCTTAATGAAGAGGAAAAACAACTTCTCGAAATCAATAAAAAGTCGATTGCCGACTTTGTTGAACAGTCTTCTTCTATAAGCGATGTCAATTATGCTACCAGAAATGCCCATGCAAAAACTTACGCTGCAGCTGATGGCACATTCATTATTGATAAAAATATTCCTGAAGAACTTTTTCAGTTTTTCGACGGTAAAAAATTTGACCTGACCATAAGGATTTCGAATGCCAATCTGAAAATCAATTCGACTGAAAAAGATGTTCCAGCTTATGGATTTGCAGTAAAAGTAAAGGATGAAAACGGTGGACTGATCGCTAATTTTCCACTGGTTAATTTTCCTTTATTTCCCACCAATTCGGTTTCCCATTTTCTGAAACTTTTTACGGCGGTAAACCGGTTGTATATAAAGAAATGGAAAGGTATGTTTTCATTGGCCGTTCAGGCTGTTAAGATGATTCCTTATTTTTTTACACTGTCTTTTTTCAAAAATATTTTAAAGCTTCTGGGCAAAAGGAATGACTTTATTCTCTCTTTTGATTATCATTCTGTGGGCGCTTACCGTCTTGGTGAAAATATGATTAAGATAAAACTGGTTCCGAAATCTGTCAATAAAAAATTCGGCCTGAAATTAAAAATGCAAGATGCTTTGAAAAGCTATTTCCGGGACAATAGTTATACAGCGGAGGTTTTTATACAGTTTTGCTATGATCTGAAAGACCAGCCGATTAACCGGCTGAATGTAGAATGGAAACATTCTCCTTACATTAAAGTCGGGGAAGTGATCATCAATCAGGGAGCACTTCTTGACCCCCGTGACTGTACCAATGAGTTGCTTTCATTCAACCCATTTGAAAGCAAACCTTTTTTCCAACCTGTAGGAAAAATACAGAAACTGCGTGATGAGGCGTATAAGATTTCTTTACAGACCAGAAGGAAAATTAATAAGTTGCTGAACAAGCATCAATAAAATCAGAATTAATTATTAACGTTTAATACGGCCAATATTCTTTTCAATAAAGAAGACCATAAAAAAAGCTCCTGAAAGTTTGACTTCAGGAGCTTCTATATTATAAAAGAATCTGTAATGCTTATTCTTCTTCAAGCTTTTCTTTTTCATCGTCTTTCTTTTCAGGGAAAAGAACGGAAACAAGAACGGAAAGCACCAATACTCCTCCAACGATTCCCAGTGAAATCGGAGACGGAATATGGATCCAAGGAGCAATCAGCATTTTTACCCCAATAAATGCCAGGATAATAGCCAGTCCGTACGGAAGCTTGCTGAACATATAGATAAAGTTCGCCAACAGGAAATATAAAGATCTCAATCCTAAAATCGCGAAAATATTCGATGTATACAGGATGAACGGATCATTGGAAATGGCAAAGATCGCCGGAATAGAGTCTACCGCGAAAAGAACGTCGGTAAATTCAATAACTCCCACCACTACCAGAAGCGGTGTTGCCATTTTGATTCCGTTCTGAATGGTGAAGAATTTATCTCCATCATAGTTATCGGAAACTTTCCAGAAACTTTTGATCAGTCTTGCACCAGCTGTGTTGCTGTAATCTTCATCATCTTCACCATCTCCTTCACCCCAGGATTTGATTCCGGCATACACAAGGAAAAGACCGAAGAGGGTCATCACCACATTAATTTTCACCGCCTCTCCAAAAACATTCATTTCAGGAAGATACGTCAGGTTAATAAGTTCTACTCCCGCAAAGATAAATATCGCTCTGAATATCAATGCTCCAATAATTCCCCAGAAGAGAACTTTGTGATGGAGGTATTTCGGAACTTTAAAGAACCCGAAAACAAGGATAAATACAAATAAGTTATCCACAGAGAGGGCTTTTTCAATCCAGTAGGCAGCCTGATACTGCGTAAATTTCTCTACGGCCACGGAATGGCTTTCAGGACTTCCGTCTGTATTGAAAACCCAATACACTACTCCGGAGAATATCATAGATAATGAAATCCATACGATAGACCAGATGGTAGCTTCTTTGGACGATACTTCATGGCTTTTTTTGTTGAATACTCCTAAATCCAGGAGCAACATGATAACGACTGTTACCGCAAATCCCCACACCAAGCCCGGGTGCAATTCTAAAATACTTTGATGTTCCACTTCAGTTTATGTTATTATATGATAAAAGCAATAGATGTACGGTATGCACAAATATTGCTAATTTTTAATGTTTTTATTTTGATATCAATATTATAAATAAGTTTTGGCTTAAGCCTGTAAAACTATTCATTTTTCCTGAATGAGCCAAGGCCCATTCTTACTGATTATCTATTGGTTATAAATAATTGGCCCGAACCGTTTGGATCGTCTGTTCCAGCTTTCTGTCCGAGGTAGGATCTCCGATTGCATTGAATTTCCATTCGCCGTTTCTTTTGTAGAAAACACCCATTACCATGGCAACGTGTCCTTTGAATGAGGCATCATTGGCGATATCATATTTAGCAAACACCTCTCTTACATTGGTAGGAGTTCCTTCATAGATACGGATAGAAGCGAAAGGAATTGTTCCGAAATCCTGTCCCTGGTAACTGTTCAGTACCAGTGCAACGTGTTCTACATTAGGTTCCAGCTGGCTGAAATCTATCGTGATCACTTCATTGTCCAGTCCATCGTCTCCGTTTACATCTCCGGTAAGGTCGTCCCCGCTATGTTTTACAGAACCGTTTCTTGACTTCAGGTTTCCGAAATAGATTACTTCTGTAAGCGTTTTGTTTGAATCAAATAAGATACAGCTTCCGTCTAAGTCTACTGCTTCTTTTTTAGTTCCGAAAAGTCCTTTTTTCTCAATTGCTCCCCAGTTGATTCCCACACAGGCTTGGGTAAGCTCGGCACCGTTTTCCTTTTTCAGGTTAATTCTTTGACCTTTTTGTAAGTTAATAGCCATTCTTTTATGGTTTATATTGTTATTTTATTATTGGGCGAAATGATAAGTTTTTCTTTTCGCTTTAATTATTATTCAGATTTAAATTAAGCATGGCACGCAGGATATTCGTTTCTTCGTCGAAATCAAATATTTTGCTCATAATATCTATATTTTCCAGGTTTCTGAGATAATCTTTCAGCACATTTTCCACTTCTTCAGGAAGCATCCGCTTTCTTTCATTGATGGAATTTTCCAGCAGCTCATTTTTATTTTTCAGCTGATTGATGATCGTCGTCTGATTCGACTGGTTCTCAGAAATATCAAGTTTTTCCAGATCACCGTCAAACAGATAAAGTTTTTTTTCATCAATGCCAAAAATAAAATAATCATCTGACTGAAATATCTTAAAAAGCTCATACTCATAAGTCCCGATCAGATAACCGCAGACAAAGCGAACTTTAAAGCTCTGAATATTCAGTCTTCCCAAAAGTTTCCTTTCTATCGTATAATCTTTATACTGGTAGGCAGGAAAAGGCTGGGATTTCAGCTGTTCTTCATCTGCATTAGACCTGTAGAACTCCTGTCCGTATCTTTTATGGAAATACAGAACCTTGTTCCAGTCTGCCGTAAAGATATTTTCGGTAAGATCTTTATAAACTGTTTTCAGATGCTGGGAAAATATACCGCTGTACATTTTCCGTTCGGTCTGAAAGCTGTCTCCACGCCTTTCTTCAAAACCTTCAATATATTTATTATTAACGTCGATTTCGTTAATCACAGCCAGCATATCATTTTCCTTCTGCCTTTTGATCTTGGTGAGAAGTTCTATGAGACTGTCGGTATACTGCAGGTGAAAAAGCTCCAGCTTCTTGTAGTCCAAAGTCTTATTTTCCTGAAATAAATTGTGTATAATATCTGTTTTGATGTAAATAGATATGATATCAATATGTTCAAAAAAATTAGCAAGAAGTTTAAGCTTTGTTAATCTTCTTTTACTCTGAGACATTATGGTTGCTGCATCATCCCCCACCTTGGTATCCTGATTATTAACCTCTTACGTTTGCTTTTAATTCATGTTCCAGTGTCTGAAGATCCTGATCCAGTTTTCTTCTTCCTTCAGCACCCTGCTTTTGGATCTGTTTCACTTCATTCAATGTGTTGATCAGCATTGAGGTCGTTTCTCTCAATGTTTCTACAGATACAATGGTCTGTTCGTTTGCTCTCGCCACATTCACTGAATTCTGACCCAGACGTTCAGCATTTTTCTTAAGAATCGCTTCCGTAGTGGAAGATACCTTCTGCTGAATTTCAATATTCTGCTGCTGTCTGTACATCGCCACAGCCAGTGAAAGCTGGTTTTTCCAAACAGGAAGTGTCGTGGTAAGAATTGTCTGTGCTTTTTCAGCGATAGACACGTTGTTGTTCTGTACCAGTCTGATCTGCGGAAGTGACTGCATCATGATGATACGCACCACTTTAAGGTCAGCCATTCTTCTGTCTAATCTTGCGATAAAATCTCTCTTATCAGCGATCTGATAATCCTGGTAGCTCTGAGGATCTGCTTCCATTTGGGCCAGTTCTCCTGCAGCTCTTTCCATTCTTACGTTTCCGGCGATCACCAGCTCTTCGATCTGCTTGATTGAATTCACATTGCTCTCAAAAATCGTCTGAAGTACAGCGTTGTCTTTGGTAGATGTAATAATTCCTGCATTTACTTTATGAGCAATCTGCTCGATATTGTTGATGATTTTATCATATTTCGCGAACAGATTTTCTACCTGCGAAACAATTTTTTTCATGAACGGGATCTTGCTAAGGAAGCTTTTCACCTTATTCTGCTGAAGTTCATCAACGTCTACATAGTTAAGTTCTACCAATAAATCGTTGATAAGCACGCCTACTTCTCCTGAGTTGGATCTTCTTACGTTTCCTAAAAAGCTGTCACTCTGGTTGGATAAGGTTTTCTGAAGTTCTGCTCCGTAATTCACAATGGAGCTTGGATTGCTCTCATCGATAGAATTGGCAAGAACCTCATATTTTTGACGTTCTTCTACCTGCAGCTGATTCAGATTTACATTTCCTTCTTTATCCACAAGAACCGCAGGTGCTGTATTTTGTACAGGCTGACTCGGTGGAGCCATTGGGGTGGGTTCAAATGTTTTAAGAGGTTCAATTGATCCCATTGGATCTATAGGTTGGTTGTCCTGATTGTCCATAATTACTTTTGATAAATTGATACGAATTTGTCGAGACCGTCTCGCTGACCTGCCCCCACAGCTTCAAATTTCCATTCTCCGTTTCTGTTGTAGATTCTTCCGAATTCTACGGCAGTTTCAATAGAGAAGTCTTCGTCTAATTCATATTTCAGAATCTCTTCATTGGTATCTGTATTGAAAATTCTGATGAAAGAATTTCTTACCTGTCCGAAGTTCTGCTTTCTTGCATCAGCATCGTGGATTGTAACCACTACTGTAATTTCCTGAATCGCTGAATCTATTTTTGTAAGATCTATTTTGATCTGCTCATCATCTCCTGAACCTTCTCCTGTAAGGTTATCTCCTGTATGGATCACAGATTTGTCCGGAGATTCTAAATTATTATAGAAAATAAAGTGATTGTCTGAAACCAGCTTTTTGTCCTCGCCCAATAAAAATAAAGAGGCGTCAAGGTCAAATCCTGTTCCTGTAGAAGTATTATTGATATCCCATCCTAAGCCCACAGTGAATTTAGGTGCGTTAATGTTTTCTCTCTGTCCTTTTTGTAAGTTAATAGCCATAATATAGTTCCGTTTGCGTTAAAGTATTGATGTTATTTTCGTATTCTTTTATTAAATGATAATTATTGCTGATAGCCAGCTCCAAAAGCAGGTCCATCTGCTCCTTTTTTACTTTAGACGTAAGATAGTCAAAATTACTTGAATCCAGGCCTAAAATATATTTCACGATTCTTGTGTTAAATTCAAAACTTGGCTTTCCCATTACTTCTGCAACGTGTTTTATATTTTTCACTGCATAATAATTAAAGAAGTTCTCAATGGTCGGATCAATCTCAAAATTCATCAGTTCCGCATAATAGAGAAACATAAAGTCTGCTTCTACATTATATTCGTTCAAAATCCTGTTTACCGTGTATTCATGGCTTCCTGTGATTTTTATATCGTCTATAAAAATACAAAGTTTTCCGCGTAAAAAATCTTTATCAATATAATAAGTATCATTCGCGATCAGATTCTTCCGGTCTTCAAAATTAAGGTTGCCATAATCCGTGATATAGGTGTGGTTACGGTTGATCTTCGATAAAATACTGGATCTCATTCCCATCTGAAAAAGGTACAGGTCAAGATGCTTTTTAAAGAAAAAACATAAAAAATTAGAAGCTGTAGGAATCGCCATATACGGACTTGGAAGAACTACAATTTCCTTTTCTGTGTTTAAAAGCTCTGCATGTCCTGCGATAAACCCGCTGAATAATTCTTTAGCAAACTTTTCAGCATACGACTTATCGCCATACTTAAAATAGCTGTATTCTGCGGGTGAAAAAGTAAACTCATCCGCCGAATGAATGTGGTGTAAGCTGTATCTCTTATTCATATTAATTTTAGTGTTTAAGTAGGTGTGCACTGAAACCAAAATCTTTTGCCCCTTTAAAATCAGCTACCGGATTGTCTCCAATATGAAGAATACGGTGCATGGGAAGATCCTGATCCTTAAGATTATTTTTCACTTCCTGGAAAATAAGGGGGTTCGGTTTGGAAATATTGATCTCATCAGAATAAATATGGAAGTCTATATACTGATCCAGCTCTTCCTGAATCAGAAATTTCCTCATGGTTCTTCCTTTGATAAATCCTGTGTTGCTCAGAATATTCACCGTTTTTCCCTGATTTTTGATCTGATCAAAAAAATCTTTTATACTTTCAAAAATGACAACAGGCTTATATTCTAAAAACAAGTCTTCGCTTTTCAGATAAAACCCGTCCAATATTTCTTTATCTAATTGTTTTACATCTACATCCAGCGAACCGAGGATGAGTAAGTACATTTCAAAAGTATCAATATTCCCGCCTGTCACCTCATTAATCGTATTGCACAAATCATCGTAATATCTTACTGTTTTCGCAACTTCCTCAACAGGTTTGTCAATATCAAAAAACGAGGTGAACAGCTCAACTCTTTTTGTTTTAAATTCAGGGTGAGATTTGATTAAGGTGAGCCACAGGTCAAAAGAAAAATGACAGTGGTTGTGAATGTCGATATCCGTTTTCAATAGTTTTAAGTTAAAAGTTTTATTTAGCTTTTTGAAAAAGATTTTTAAAATTGTTTAATCATCAACAGGTGTTTCATTAGGTATTCTTCCCAAAGATAAAATTTTTCTCATAAAAGCATGACGTACTTCTCTGTTTTAAGAAATTTTTATGAATTTTCGCCCACTTTTCTACTGATTACAGCCGGACTTAACAATTTGTTTAAATTCATTTCGCAAAAGATTTTTCTAAAAAGTTTTGAACAATTAAAAAAATTATCTAATTTCGCAACCGATTAAAAATCAACAATGTCAACAATAATGATAAATATAATAACTTTAAACAACCCTGTGAGAGCTGTGTACTCTGGCAGCAATCAATATTTATCTGAATAGTTCCTTAGATCTTTTATTACTAAAATATATTGAAGACCTATCTGTTCAGATGGGTCTTTTTTGCTGCCTTATTTTCAGATCTCAAAAAGAGGAGAATACATACCGTATTCTTAAAATCAACAATTTAAATTCAGCAAAATGAAATATAACACAAGAAATATAGGAATCATAGCGCATGTAGATGCAGGAAAAACCACTTTAACAGAAAGGCTTCTTTATTACACAGGACTTATTCATAAGATCGGAAATGTAGATGATGGCAATACGACCATGGATAAAGATATCCAGGAAAAAAACAGAGGAATTACCATTTCATCCGCGGCGGTTTCCACACAATGGAAGAAAGAGGAAACAGTTTATAACATCAATATCATTGATACTCCCGGACACATCGATTTCGCAGTGGAAGTCGAGCGTTCTTTAAGAGTTCTGGACAGTGTAATTGCTGTTTTCTGTGCCTCTTCAGGTGTTCAGCCACAAACTGAAAATGTTTGGTTCCAGGCTGAAAAACATGGAATTTCAAAGATATGCTTCATCAATAAAATGGACAGGATCGGAGCCGATTTCTTTGCCGTTCTTAACGAAATTGAGACGAAACTTAATGCAGTTCCTATAGCCCTTCAAATTCCGATCGGCGCTGAGGACCAGTTTGAAGGAGTGATTGATTTAATCAAACAGAAAGCTTTATACTGGACGGATGAAAACAGGGAAACCGTTGTTGAAAAGGAAATTCCTAAAGATCACAAAGCCGATGCCGCTGAATACAGAACGAAATTAATGGAAACGCTCGCAGAATATGATGAAACGTTCTTTGAGATTTTCATGGATTCTGACAACAGAATTACTGAGGTACTGATCACTGAAGCTTTACAGAAAGTTTGCAGATCTGGAGCTGCCGTTCCGGTTCTCTGTGGTTCTGCTTTCAAAAACAAAGGGGTACAGCCTCTTTTGGATGCGGTAGTGACTTATTTTCCGGCACCGGATCAACTTCCCGCCGTTCAGGGGAAAGACCCTTACACGGAAGAAGCTGTAGAATTGGTAAGAAATGAAACGGAATCTTTTTCAGGCCTTGTTTTTAAGGTCGTGATCGATAAACACATGGGGAGACTAGCTATGCTCCGTCTGTATTCCGGGACGATAAAATCCGGTGATATGGTCCTGAATGTAAGAACAGGGGAAAGTTTCAGGATTTCAAGAATTCTGAAGATGCAGTCTGATAAAACGTTATCTATTGAGGAAGGAAAAGCAGGGGATATTGTAGCTTTAACAGGAATAAAGGATGCTAAAACGGGAGATTCTTTATCAGCGGTTGGTAAATCTGTACTTCTGGAAGCCATTACCATTCCTGCTCCTGTGATCAGAGTCTCCATAGAGCCTAAAACGAACAGTGACGAAAAATCTTTCGGGTTGGTTCTGGCTAAGATTCAGGAAGAAGATCCTTCTTTAGTGGTGGAAAGAGACCGGCAGACCGGAGAAACTTTATTGAGCGGCCTGGGTGAACTTCACCTTGAAGTCACTTTGGAAAAAATCCGCCTGAATTATGGTATAGAAGTCAATCAGGGGAAACCTAAAGTATCTTACCGGGAGATTTTAACAGACACCAAAACCTACAGGGAGAGACTTTCCAAGCAGAATGGAGGAAGTGGACAATTTGCTGATATCACTTTTGAAATCGGACCCAGAGAGAACGGTGAGCCTGGACTGGAATTCATTAATCTGATCAAAGGAGGTGTTATTCCGGGAGAATTCATTCCTTCCATAGAAAAAGGTTTCAGAGAAGCCATGGAAAACGGACCATTGAAAGGGTATCCTTTGGAAAGTATGAAGATCAGACTTCTGGACGGTGCTTTCCATCCTCAGGATTCTGCTGCATTTGATTTTGAAAATGCTGCACGAGACGGATTCAGAGCGGCTGCTTTATCATGCATTCCTAAGCTTCTGGAACCGGTAATGCAGGTTGAGATCCAAAGTATTGAAGAATACACAGGCGCTGTGACTGCTGATATCAACCGGAGAAGGGGAATTATTTCGTCTATTGATGAAAGATCAGGAAGAAAGATTTTCACAGCGGAAGTTCCGTTAGGTTCTACGTTCGGATATATTTCCGACCTGAGGACTTTAACGAGTGGTAGGGCTTCAATCAGCATGAAATTGTCGCACTATGCTTTAGTGCCTGATTTTATTGCGAATACATTAATAACCTAAAAAACGAGGGCTGTAAAGTAATTTTGCAGTCCTTGTTTGGTTATTGTTGTGAACGGTTAATTCTGAATTTCTATATTCCGCAGATTTAATTCTTTTTTACCTTAAACTCTTTATTCTTTATTCTTTATTCTTTATTCTTTATTCTTTATTCTTTATTCTTTATTCTAAGAAATCATTTTTAATCTCCTACTTCTCCGGCATTACTTTATACGTAGGATCTTCCTGGATATTGACTTCGATAACGGCTTCGGCAGTTTTCAACATCTTACGGCAGTCCTCACTGAGGTGGCGGAGGTATAGTTTTTTGTTCTGCTGACTATATTTTTTAGACAGTTTATCCAAAGCATCAATAGCACTCATATCCACGATGCGGCTTTCCTTGAAATCTACTACAACTTCATCCGGGTCATCCATCAAATCAAATTTATCCATGAATGCGGTTACCGAACCGAAAAATAAGGGACCGTATATTTCGTAATGCTTCACTCCTTTTTCATCGAGGGATTTTCTTGCACGGATTCTTTTTGCATTATCCCACGCAAAAACTAGTGCAGCAATTATAACTCCTACGAGTACCGCCAATGCAAGATTGTGAAGAATAATGGTTATCAGAGCTACAGTAACTCCTACAAATATGTCAGATTTCGGCATTTTATTGGCAATCCGGATGGACACCCACTGAAATGTACCTATGGCAACCATCATCATGACCCCTACCAGCGCGGCCATTGGTATTCTTTCAATAAACGGAGCTCCGAATAAGATGATGGCAAGGATCATGACTGAACCTATAATCCCGGACAGTCTGGCTCTGGAACCGGCATTGAGATTAACAAGGGTCTGCGCTACCATTGCACAGCCTCCCATTCCACCGAAAAAGCCATTCGTGATATTGGCTATTCCCTGTGCTACAGACTCTTTGTTGGCATTTCCTTTTGAATTGGTAATTTCATCTACCATAGAAAGTGTCAAAAGAGATTCGATAAGACCTACTCCAGCCATCACCAGAGCATATGGAAATATAATCTGCAGTGTTTCCAAAGTAAAAGGAATCTGAGGGATATGGAAACTTGGAAGGTTTCCACTGATGTGAGCAATATCTGCTACAGTTTTTGTAGGAATATTAAAACCAAAAACTACTGCAAAAACTACAATAATTGCCACCAAAGAGGCAGGAACAGCTTTTGTGATTTTAGGGAAAAAGTATACAATAGCAATCGTAAGGGCTGTAAGTCCCGCCATAACATATAAAGGCATTCCCTGAAGCCACCCGGAAACTCCGGCACTGTCTGTTATTTTAAACTGTTCTATCTGGGCCATAAAAATAATGACCGCAAGACCATTCAAAAAGCCATACATCACAGGCTGCGGAATGAGTCTTACAAATTTTCCCAACTTAAAAACTCCGACAAGCATCTGAAAAATCCCCGCCATGGCAACAGTGGCAAAAAGATATTCTATTCCGTGGGATTTTATCAGAGCGATCAATACAACAATAGTGGCTCCTGCTCCTCCCGAGACCATTCCGGGGCGGCCCCCTAAAACTGCAGTGATGAGTCCCATCATAAAGGCAGCATAAAGACCGGTAAGCGGGGACAATCCGGCTAAAATTGCAAAGGAGAGTGATTCAGGAATCATAGTCATGGCTACTGTAAAACCAGCCAGAAGTTCGTTTTTGTAATTTATTTTTTTCGAGAAATCGAATAAGCTTATTGTATTTTTCATTGAAATGCAAAGGTATATACTTGAAGGATGGAATACAATTACTATGTTTTATCTTTTTTAAATATTATTTTACTAATTAATAATTCACATAATAGTTGAATTAATTTGTTAATTTTAATTAAAATTAGTTATAAAAGATATTTTTTATGCATTTTTGAGAATTAGGTTCTAATTTTTATTTAAATTTGACAACTAACATGCAGATTATACACTATCAATTAAACATTTTTATAGGTAGTAGGATCTGTCAGCACTAAGGTCAATAGTTAAAAATATTACGAAAACTGTATGAGTTGTTTTAATAGCATATGCATACAGAAGCATAATAATGGTTGCATTAGAATCAATTGAAGGCATACAGCAGAAGGAAATGGAGATGTAAATATTCTTAAGGTATAAATAACCTGAAAACAATTATCGGCTGGCCATCCCCCGGACTGCCGACTGTACATATACCAAAGTATGGTACTGAGCTAAAATTTTCTTTTTGCCGCGGTTGAGATTTTCTCAACGCACCCACATTTTACATGTGTTGTCATTCGCTGAAATGTAAATATTTTTTCTATTTTCTTTAATTCATGAATTAAAAAAATAGTACTCTATAAATGTTATATAAAGAAATTCATATAGGAAAGTTTATCAAGGAGATGGTTGATGAAAATGAGGTATCCATGGAGAGGATCTGCAATTTTCTCAATAAGGATGATCAGTTTATTGAAAATGTATACCAAAGCAGGTCCATAGATACGGATTTACTTTTGCGATGGAGCAAGCTTCTGGAATATGATTTTTTCAGACTTTACAGCTCTCACCTTATCCTTTACGCACCTCCGTCTGCGGTGAATAAGAATCATAAGAAGTCTGATAAGATTCCTTATTTCAGGAAAAATATTTATACCCAGGAAATCAAAGATTTTATTATGAAAAGGATTTTATCCGGCGAAATGACCTACGGTGAGGTCATCAAAGAGTATTCTATTCCTAAAAGCACGCTTCACCGGTGGCTTCAGAAAAACAATGATAATACTAACGGATAAACAGAATTTCTTTATGCGTCCCAATTACAAAAAGATATATTATGATATGCTGAGGCTGGAGCATCCGGAAAAGCTGAAAGACCCGAAGATCAAAGAACTCCTGGGAAAACTGAATACCACGGAGGATGTATTAAATTTCAATGACAAGATTTTTGAACAGTCGAAAGAAAGCCAGACCAACAATCAGAAGCTTAAAACCTATGATAAAGAAACCATGTTTAAGCTTTTACAGTATCAGAATAAGCATGGCTTCTCTACCAGCTATATGTCCCGGAAATATAAGATCAGCAGAACAACGATCATGAACTGGAAGAAAGCTTTCGAAGAAGAAATAGAAAAAATGATTAATGCCGGCGAATAATCGCCGGCATTTTGTAAAAAGGTAAGGATCAAAGAAAGTCTGGGGCTGTCTTGCCGGATTCGAACCGGATAGCCTTGCCGGACTTACCGGCTTCGCTATTCCTCCCAAAATGTGTGACGAAGTAACTTTCCTTTACGACACTTTTATATCTTAAACAAGGCAACAGCTGAAAGTGTATGGCGTGCTCTAACCAACTGAGCTACTCTTCCTATGATCAACTGTATCTTTTTGTGGAAGAGGCGGGATTCGAACCCGCAACCCCGTCGTGATAAGCGAAGTAACACTGTTCTACGGCACTCTTTTATTTACATCAAGGTAATTTTCGTACAGACACTTTATGCTTACGTCTTACTTTAGACTACTGCTTTCGCAGACAGGAGTTGCACCTGCATTTTAAGCCTGGAACGAAGTATTTCTATCCTACGATACTTGATATTAACTTTTTCTCTATTTTTTACTTTAGATTTTCATTTAGATAAATCATTTTTTTTAAATCAAGGTAATACTGAAAGGATCTTTCTGTGTTTTGCTCTACCTGCTGAGCTACAATCCCGTTTACAACAAGGAAGGCAGGGATCGAACCTGCGACCTAAACGTTTAACAATCGAAGTATGATCCTAAAACGACACTTGACTTTTTATTTTTACTTTAATAATTCATTATAAATGAAGTCATATTGATATAAATGATATTGCTTATTATTTAAATCAAGGTAACAATGAAAGGATCTTCCGTGCATTTGCTCTACCTGCTGAGCTACCTCTCCTTTTCGAGGGAAAAGGCAGGAATCGAACCTGCGACACAATGTTTCAAAATCCCGAAGTATGACCCTAAAACGACACTTGATTATTTTTAAGCAGGGCATTCTGTTCAAACAGAAACTTATGACAGAGTGATACCATTACACCATCTGTTTCCAGAACAGGATTTGAACCTGTATTGCTGCCCCCAGCGAAGTACTTCTGTTACGGCACCTGCTTTCCATTTTTAAAATGAGCCTTTCTATATTTTTTCCAGTTTCTCTGAATATTTTTTCTGACGGGAATTAACCGTTTCGAAGCCATGTGGAAAGCAATATAAACATCCCATTTTATCTCCATGCAGCAGTCGTGAGATCTGTATGCCGGAAATTTTCTTTGGAAAATCAATAAGTTCGTATTCATTGATTCCAAAAGCTTGCTTTAATACTTTTTCTATTTTCATGTATTGAGAATTAACGTCAATACACTGCTTCTTTAAGACAAGGTTTATCAATTTTCATGGTTATTATCTTTAAATACTTTGCTTTATTATTTAAAAAACCAAGCAACTGACCATAAGAGTTTTTGAATGTATTCAAATTGGAAGTTTGACGATGAAACTCTTATTGTACGGCATTGGTTTGTTTTACCGGGCATCTGGCGGAAAGACTTTGTTTCAAGTCGAAGTCGAAGAAGTTCTTTCCTTACGGCACCGGATTAATAACAATGCAAAGTTATTGTGGAAGTACGCATTCTTTTTACGCACTTAATTTTATTTCTTTATATCTATTTAATATTTAAATATCAGTGATGGCTGATGAAAGCAGTGCTTTTTACAGCACCACTTTTTTAATTACCTGAATAGCAGACTTTCTGTCTTCCAAAGCATTCAGTACATCGAATACCTTGTCGGACCAACCTGCAATAAGGTATACATCATTCTTTCTGATATCCAACGGCTGTTTTCCATAACCTGCCAGATCAAAAATATATAGTTTTGCATCCGGAGCAATACTTTTGTACCGGTTCCAGGAGTCTTCAAAAGAATGCAGGATTCCGTTGCTGTTCCACAGCTGAGTGTCGGTAAACAGCATTACTTTATCTGTTTTTTCTCTTCTTTTGATCAGATCTTCAATCACCAGATAACCGTTGGTAGAGTAACCTACTTCGCCTTCACGCTTATAAAACTCATTCACGTTTCTCAGAATACCGTTTTTAGGCATCGGAACTCTTTTCCATCTGTCTCCGAACATACCGGTGATTACATTCTTACACTGCGACTGTAAAATCATAGACATCAGTAATCCGATATCGTAAAGCAATACTTTACTTCTTGGCGAAACCGGCTGCTGCATAGAGCCCGAAACATCTGCTGCAATGACCACAGAAGTGTCAAAACCAAAACCTTTAATGTTTTTTGCACTCACCATGACTGCATCTTCCAATGCTTCCAAAATGGATGACAGGTAAGGTGAATCAAGAGTTTTTAATTCCCTGTAGGCTGCCAAAAACCTGAACGGAAGCTGTTTTGAATTCATGACCGCTTTTTCATTGGATAAATAGATACAGACTTTATTTATGGCTTTAGAAGAAATGCCAGCTTCTATAATATTTCTCAGGTTTCTCAGGGTCGCCATATAGCCCAGCTTATTGCTGAAGATCAATTCTTCCCACTTATTTTTAAAAGCCTGTTTTTTTTCGGTTTCGCCGGCAAATTTCGTCTGGCCTAAAACAGAAAGCTCTACTTCCCATGTGTAGGGAGTTTCCAGGCTATCACCCACAATTTTGTTAAAAACCGCCTGCTGATTTTCATCTTTTGCTTTTGGATGAACAAGAAACAAGGCATCTTTCAGGGTTACTTCTGCTTTTCTGTTGTATTTTGCGAACTGGTATTCATCAAATTTATTGAAAGACTTCGCAAGACCTTTCTGGATCTGCTTGGAAAGCCTGTTCAGCTTTTTGGTCTCTGTTCTTTCATTAGCAGTCTGATAATACGCCAAAAGCTCAGTGATTTCATCCGCTCTCTGTATTACACCATCTACTGTTTTGCTCACTAAGTCTGTACCTGAAGCATGCTTTGCCAGTTCTGCGGTCAATACCAGTGGAATAGAGCGCAGATACATGTCTTTTCTTGCATAAACAGCCAGCTTAGCTACAAATTCAGGATCATTTTTTTTGATCAGAGACTGAATTCTTATTAATCTGTCATTTCCTTTTTCATAAGATGTACTCGATAATCCTGTTGTCACAACAGCACTATATAGTTCTTCGGCAGGGGTCATGGCAAACGCCTTTGCACCTTCGTAGTTCACTACGGTATTTTTCTCTTTTCTTAAAAAATTAAATTTCATGAGTTACTGTTTTTTTGTTAGACTTAGAAAATCTTATTCCTCTCTGATTTCTGATGCAAAGTAAAAACAGTATTGCGCAGTGTTTTTGCGCAGTAAATATTTATGTGATTTTTTATTTTTTAATTGGAAGAAAAATTTTTCCACAGATCTTCTGCTGTATGATTGGGAAATTTGTGATTGAATTTAGGTTTAGGCTGAAGCCAATGATTGTGATTGTATTTTGTAAGCGGGCTAAAGCCCGCTCCTATTGAATTTTAACAAGAACTTCTCACTTTTAAATTAAATTTTTCTATCACTCAATTCAAATAAAGGAATCACAGAACTTACGTTGTTGAAGACGCATTGTCTAGTTTTGCGAGTAATAAAAAAGTAAATCATGATCAAAGGATTATATGAAACTCATATTCAGGTAAGCAGCTTAGAAAATTCTGTCAAGTTTTATACTGAAGTTTTAGGATTGAAACTGGCGCATAAGGATGAAACACGACCCATTGCATTTTTGTGGATCGGTGAAGGTAAGGAATTCATGCTGGGACTGTGGGAGCAGAAAGAAAACCTTCAGCCAAGACATTTTGCCTTTTCCAGCAGTAAGGAAGATATTTTAAATTATTCTGCAGACTTTCTGAAGAATAAAGATCTGAAGCCTTATAATTTTCTAAGAGATGGCAGAGATGAACCTATGGTCTTTGCATGGATGCCTGCACTTGCGATCTATTTTAATGATCCGGACGGTAATCAGCTTGAGTTTATCTCGATCCTTGAAGGTGAAGGCAGACCGGAATTGGGTATTCTTTCTTATGAGGAATGGATGGAAATTCATTAATAAAAAAGGACAGACTTATTTTTCACAAGCTGTCCTTTTTTGGTTAGTTGCACACTAATTTCTTCACAGCAAGAACATGTTTGCATGGTCCTCTTTCGCCCTGGTATTTACTGAACCATTCGCAGGTGCACCGTTCTTTATCATCATCTATGATCACAGTATGATGTACACCGGTACCTTCTACTCTTGCTTCGGTTCTGGCCTCATTCTTATTTAGAATCTCTACCTTTCCTTCTGTAATGAGCTTTTCTGCATTTTTCATCCGTGGATTCAGACCGGCAATTCTATTGAGTTTAAATGGCAGCCTTCGATAGAAAAACCCGTTATCATCCAGATCATAACCCAAAAGCCCCATAGCAGCCAGTCTTCCTGTAAGATTATCTGTTTTTTTCAGGCTTATATTTTCATCTAAAGCAAATGCTGAAGGATTAAAAGACTGATTGGCATAAGCATATTTATCCAGGGCATCAATCCATTCATCAGAAATATCATCAATGAGGCTGTCCAGCACTGCTCCTTCCCCGGAAAAACCCCGCCAGGTTTCTCTTGACAATGAAAAACTGAACCTGATATTTCCCATATAAAGCTGCCATGTGGTAGACTGCATGTCTGCATGCGGAAACACCTGCATCTGGTCGATATAAGGAAGAAGAGGTTCCAGCAGGCGCAACCTGTGCAGTCCGCCGACACAAACAGCATCGGTTGATTTTACCGGTGAAAACATAGGCTTATTTCCCCTGATAATCAGGTAGTAATCTGATTTTATAGATCCTTTAGGAATTCCTCTGAAGAGCTGCTGGGTCTGGATCTTATTAAAACAGTGAAGCTTTTCCGATTCGGACAGATAGATCTGAACGGTGCTCAACCCTTTAATCCATTTTACAGGCAACGGGACCTTTCGTTCGATTACTTTTGTTTCTTCTTTGTAAAGCCCAACTTCTTTTTCCCCTACGGAAAGCATTATTTTTTCATTGAGACGAATACTTCCCAGCGCAGTAATCATTGGCTGGTTAAAATCTACATTGGTGGTTCCGTTTTCCAGGAATTCACCATGCAGGCCATCCGGCAGTACATCAACCCTGGCGTAAACACCGGCACAGTGTGAAAATCCTTCAAAGCGCAGCCTGCTGTTTCCGGCAGTGACGATAGGATCTTTAAGCAAAGCCAACTGAAACGGCGACAGATTAAAGCTTGATTTCACAATATTGGAAAGCGTAATCAGGCATCTTGCCAGTATAAACGGCTGGCTGACATCTCCCCAGAAAAAGCAGGGAGCATCTGTAGTCTTCTGAATTTCGCTGTATTTGGACAGAAATAATTCTTCGGATACATCTTTTTTCACCAGAGACGATGGCCTCTGGTAATTGTAAATTAGCATCTCTTCCATAATCTATTTTTTTAGAAGAAGATTGCAGATTTTTTTCAGGCTGGAATTGTCTTTCCAGCTATTCAGTTTTTCTTTTAGGTTTTTATCAGGCTCCGATTGATTCAAAGCTAAAACCTCGTAGTAAATATCCAATATTTTTTTAAGATTGGTAACTGGTGTTTCCATCTGAAGCAAAACATGGGTAAGAAGCTCTTCCAGCGCCAGATTGTGATCTTTACTGACGTTGAGCATCTGGTGCTGTACAAGATCTGTAAATCTCTTTACAGGAGCCCATTCCAGCTTTTCATGAAGGCCGATTACCTGTCCTAAACGGGTATTATCCATTACTTTATGGGAAACATGTTCCAGCCAGATTTCAGCAGCGGTTCCGCGGATCACTTTGTCTCCGTCCAGGAAAATAGTTCCCAGAAACAGGTATCCCATTGCATCCAATGGCTTTTTCATCTGATGCAGTGCCTGTGCTGTACTCAGAACAAGGCTTCTTTCGTAAACCTCTGCAATTCCTGAATAAAACAGACAGTTTTTAACGATCCTGGCAAAAACATTTCCGGGCGTATTCGGAAAGCTCCATATGAATGAAGGTATTTCAGAGATATCTTTCTGTTCCGCGATAAAATATTCCATGAAAAGCTGATGTTCTCTTTTTTTCAGATGATATTTCGGAACACTGATATTAAGCTCAACCGGATAATAAGAATTCTTTTTGCTGTCGATGGTTTTCCATTTATAATTACCCGTAAAGAATTCTTTGGGAATATCACCGTATCCGAAGTCTTCGAATTGTTCAAAAAACTTTTCCGGGGAGCGCGTAATTCCTGCGGTCATCCACCATGACGGATGTTCGAATTTCCCTTCTGGAACAGGTTTCTTATTAAAGAAGAAAAGCAGAAGGTCTTTATATTCTCCTTTTAATTTCTTTTCCACCTGCTGCAATGCACCTGAGGTTTTTTCCAGTGAACAGCGCTGTAATGCCAGCTGTACATCCAGATCATTGGGTATTATATTTTTATTCTGATAAATCTCAAATCTTTCCACTAATGCTTCCGGACTTATCCAGCATGGCTCATGGGTTATTGTAGACAGCAGCGGAGTTTGATCTCCTGATGTTATTTTATTAAAAACATGTACTGCTATATGTTTGAACGGCTCCATGGCCAATCCTCCGGCATGGATATCTTTGATCGGCCTCAGCTTTTTATGGTAGGAGGAATGGGTTTCTTTTGCAGCTTCGTCTTCGCGGGTTCTTTTATATACTTTTTCCAGGCTTTTAAGCTGGAGCGGAAATTTTTCCAATAGTGTAAGCCCATAATTAATGATCAGATTACACAGCAAAACATTAAAATGGTGTACTTCCCATCTCCCAATAGTTTTACAGGCTTTCTGAAATACGGGTTCAAATAGCTTTACGGAATCTGCATCAGCTTCATCAGCAAAACGTACAAGTCCTGCCAACGCAAGATCGTAATAGTAAGTTCCGGGGTTTTCTATAGCCTGCGGAAGAAGAAACATGAGATCTTCAAAGCTTTCCGGTTCCTTCACTTGGCATTCTTCATTGATAAGTTCCAGCGTTTCTGTCTCAACGACATCAAGCTCCAATTGTCTGTTCGCTATGTACTGAACCAGCCCAGGCCTTACATTAGCCAATATATTATCAGCATAATGGGATAAAGCTTCCTTTATTTCTTCTGAAACAGGGATATATTTAAGAATGATCTTTGCCGCTTTGGTCTGTATGCTTTCGTCTTTGTTTACAAATGCCGCACTTAAAGCCGTTGCCAGGTTTTCTGTACCAGCTTTCTTTTTCTGAAAGATTTTTTCAGTCACTGCAAGACCTGCTGCAACAACTGTTTTGACTTCTGAACTTAACAGATTGGGAAGAAAATATGAAAATTCACCGGTTCTGAATGCCGGATCATGAACTATTTTTTTTAAATGAGCGAGTATGGTATTGACCGCCTTTGACTGTACGGAGGCTAAGCCTGCCATGAGTTCATCCTGAAGCATGATGAGTTCATCGTCAGAAGGTTTCAGGATATTGAATGCATCCATGAACCATCCTGTTACATTTTTATTAAAATTCCTGTTTGCAGCCAGAAGGCATTCTCTGAGGAATCTTTTTCTCTCAATTTTATTGTCGGCAATCAGTTTTTGAACCACCGGAAGCCATTCTCTTTTAAAAGGCAGTGATTTTGAAGGAAATTCGCACAGATACCAAAAATGGGTTTCCAGTGTTTCCGGGTATTTCTCAAGATCAGATGGATGAAGGCTTAGGTGATACCCAAGAAGTTCGGGCCTGGGCTGTACATACCCTTTTTCTGACCATCTTAAGATATCGTGGTAATTAAATGCTGTAAATTCTGCATCTATAGAATCATTAATAAAATTCGAAAACCAGGGCGGACATCCCCACTCCAGTATGTTTTCGGTCTGCTCTTTGTCTCTGAAAAGGCTCCAGTAATTTTTTCCGTAATGCTTCTGATCCATGCAGACAAAAGATGCTATATCAATAATAGAGTGCTGATCTGCAGAACCGGCAGTATGATAGGAGTTTTTTGTCATTACAATCTTGCTGATCTCCCGGTCCAGCTTTTTTATGGTCGGGACCAGCACTTTCCTTTCTTCTGCTGTAAGCTGTTTCAGAAATGGAATAATCTCATGTATTCTTTCCTCATTAAGGATCTCATAAAGTCTTTCTTTCATTTGTTTTTAATTTGATAATAATTTTTTTCAGGTTATTTTGTTTTGCCATTTGTTTTGCTGTCCGGCTACAGCATGATCATATAATTCATCAATAAGTTTTTTGGTACTGTTTAGTTGTTCGGTACAAGCTTTTCATATTCATCCCGGGTACTGTTGCAAGCCATAGCGGGAAGCACAGAAATGTTGTTATGCCCCAGTCTTTATTTAAGAATTTCTTTAGAATGACTGAGGTTTCTTTTTTTTCTTTTGGGGTCAGCTTTATAAGAAAAGGAACAATTTCCCTGATTTTATAGTTTACATAAACCGTCTTCAATTCATCTTCAATAAGCATAATTCCAATCTTAGGGACTAAAATAACAAAAATTGTCCGACAGACATAAAATTATCCTTTTAAACTAATTTGTTTTAACAAAAAATTATGCTTTTAACAGCAGTTTAAGGGGTATTTCTGAATAAAAGTTAAAAATTTACCTGTTATTTTATAAGACTTTTTATTCTTACCGTTTTATTATTTGTGATGCAAAATAAACAGTATTCTGAAATCTTTGATAACAAAAAAGAGGCTGTCTCAAAAGGGGCAGTCTTTTTTTGTGTCTCAAAGTTTGCGATCTACAATTTTTCAGGTTTAGATTTCCGTTATTTGTTTTTTCAGGAATTTTTTTGATATTTTAGTAAAA
>NZ_JAGEKK010000024.1:0-62479 GCF_049887855.1 Chryseobacterium sp. NFX27
TCTCTTACAATTTGAAGCTTTAAACTTAAATTGTAATCTCTCTGTGTACGTTTGATGTACGCGGTTTCTAAATGTTCTTCCATAACGATTCTTTTTTTGTGTATCGATATTTCAGGACTAGACAAGAAAATAAATTAAAAAGTCCTGTGAAAATTCACAGGACTTTTTTAATTTTATATGAAATTCTTTATCTAAAGATCAGACTGTTTAAAAACAGAAACTGATTCAATAAAAATAAATCTGGACCTCATCAGGTTTCCAGTCTATATCCAATGACAGAAACAAATCCGCAGCAGACCTCTGTAAAAAAAATACTTCCGCTCATTCTGGCCACTGCTATCTTTATGCAGATGCTGGATTCCACGATCCTGAACACTTCCCTGCCCTCCATTGCCAAAGACCTGCATGAATCTCCGCTCAATATGCAGAATGCTATCATCAGCTATGTTCTGACCCTGGCGGTTTTTATGCCTGCAAGCGGTTTTCTGGCAGACAGGTTCGGAACCAAAAAAGTATTTATATTTTCCCTGGTCCTTTTCAGCTTAGGTTCACTGTTCTGTTCCCTATCGCAAAATCTCACCCATCTGGTTATTTCAAGGGTAATCCAGGGGGTCGGAGGAAGTCTGATGACCCCGGTAGGAAAGCTGGCACTGATCAAGACTTTCGATAAAAACGAATTGCTTAAAGCAATGAACTTCGCCATCATCCCTGCGCTGATAGGACCTGTACTTGGTCCGCTGGTAGGAGGTTATATGGTAGATTACCTTTCATGGCACTGGATTTTCCTGATCAATATTCCCATCGGAGTATTAGGAATTATTCTAGGCTTAAAATACATGCCGAATTACAAATCCACGGATGTTGACTTTGACCTAAAAGGATTTTTAATTTTTGCAGCGGCATCACTTCTGTTATCTATTTCACTGGAATTATTCGGGGATATGCAGAATATCAGCCCCGTACTTTTTGTCTTTATTCTCGGCTTTTTATTCCTTTACTATTATTACAGACATGCAAAAAGAGGCGGAAATCCTATTTTCCCTCTGGACCTGTTTCAGGTAAGAACCTTCCGTGTAGGAATTGTCGGAAACCTGGCTACCCGTCTGGGGATCAGCTCCGTTCCGCTTCTGCTTCCTCTTATGATACAAATTGCCTACAAACAGTCGGCAGTGACTTCCGGGTGGATTATTGCTCCAATGGCCCTGACCGCTATATTCGGGAAATCATCCGTCATTAAAATTTTGGATAGATACGGTTACCGGCAGACTTTAATGGTCAATACATTCATTATCGGAACCCTGATTTGCCTCCTTGCCATTCCTAACATCCATACTTCTCTATATTGGTTCGTACCTATCATTGCGATATTAGGATTTTTCAATTCCATACAGTTTACTTCGATGAACACAATTTCTATTGCAGATCTCAGGAATTTCCAGACCAGCAGCGGCAACTCATTAATATCAGTCAACCAGCAGCTGGCTATCGGATTCGGAATCGCTTTCGGACTGATTGTTTTAAAATTATTTGAAAATTCGGACCTTATTGAGGGAGAAATGCATAATGCTTTCCGCTATACCTTTCTTACCGTAGGCATATTGACCATTATATCGGGTTTTGTTTTCAGAAGACTCCATATTTCAGATGGGAAGAATATGAAATCTAAGGAAGATTAGCGGTATCTCCTACCTTTTATCCTTTTACGAACTTAACACAGATCAATGCACCTCAATCTCAGCTAGCGTACTTTTGTTATATAAAATTCACAATATTATGACAACGAAAAAAGTAGAAATCGTAGCATCTCCAAAACCTGCCCATTTTGTAGGGGATGGTTTTAGAGTTCATAATTTTATACCAGGGGTACAGGGATTGGATATGAAAAGAATGGACCCGTTCATCATGCTTGATTACAATTCAAAATTCCATTTTAACGGTTCTGAAAGGCCAAGAGGTGTAGGAGTTCATCCACACAGGGGCTTTGAAACCGTGACTATAGCTTATCAGGGTAAAGTAGAGCATCATGACAGTGCCGGCGGAGGCGGAATCATAGGTGAAGGTGATGTACAGTGGATGACTGCAGCAAAAGGCATTCTCCACAAAGAATATCATGAAACTGAATGGTCTAAAAAAGGCGGTATTTTCCAGATGGTCCAGCTATGGGTTAATCTTCCTGCCAAAGATAAAATGAGCTGCCCGAAATATCAGGCTATAGAAAATTCAGCGATGGAACGTGTTGATCTGAGTGAAAATGGTTTTATCGAGCTTATTGCAGGAGAATATAACGGACATAAAGGTCCGGCACAAACTTTTACCCCATTGAATATGATGAATGCCAAGTTAAAAGCCGGTGGAAAAGCTGAATTCAGTTTTCCTGCTCACTTCAATACAGCTGCATTGGTCATTGAAGGCAGCATTACGGTAAACGGGGAAGAAAAAGCCACGGCAGATCATTTTGTCCTGTTTAAAAATGAGGGCGAAGCATTCAGTATTGAAGCTCAGGAAGATGCAGTAATACTGATCATCAGCGGAGAACCTATTAATGAACCTATCTATCCTCACGGGCCTTTTGTAATGAATTCAAGAGAGGAAATCATGCAGGCTTTCGAAGATTTCAATACCGGCAAGTTCGGCTATCTGGAAGACTAAAGAATTAAATATATCGTAATCTTAGATTCTTCCTTTTTTATTAACTTTATATACTTGTGTTTGGTGAAATGCAAAGACTCACGGTTCAAGCCATTCTGTGTCTTTGCAATTCCGCCAGCCTACTTACAATACAAAAATTTATGAAACCAGAATTTGAAAATATTCCTCTTGTAAAAGCGGGCAAAAGATTTGAAATAGAAATCGACGGGCATTTTGCATTTATCGATTACCGTGAGATGGGTCACCAGATTGCTTTGGTACACACGGAAACGGATCCGGAACTTGCCGGAACCGGAGCAGCCACAGCTGTGGTAGAGAAAACATTAGCTTATATTGAAGAGAATGGAAAAAAACTTCTTCCATTCTGTCCATATGTTTTTGCCTATATTAAAAAACATCCTGAATGGAAACGTATTGTTGATGAGAGGTTTGAAGGCTACAACAAACTGTAAAGCATTTCTAAAATTATTTCATTCACTTAAACAAAATTCAAAAACATTACTTTATCATGTCAAATATTGGACTTATTATAGAAGAAAAAGCTGCAGATATAGGGAACTTCCTGGTGGGGAGACTTCTTCCCTTCCGTGAAAAAAGAGCGGTTGGTCCCTTTGTTTTCATCGACCACATGGGACCTTCTGAACTAAAGGATTACCAGAATCTTGATGTTCCGCCTCATCCGCATATTGGATTATCTACCTTAACTTACCTTTTGGAAGGATCTATTTTTCACAGGGACAGCATTGGAAGCGCCGTTGAAATAAAACCGGGAGCTGTAAACTGGATGACCGCCGGAAAAGGTGTGGTACATTCGGAAAGGACTCCTGAGTATTTAAGAAACAGCGATAAAAGGCTTCACGGATTTCAAATCTGGGTAGGCCTTCCAAAGCATCTGGAACAGTCGGAACCTACTTTCCACCATATTGAAGCAGATGAAATCCCGGTATGGGAAGAAGACGGAATTCAGTATAAACTGATTGCCGGTGAGGCATTCGGAAGAAAATCTGCAGTTCCTGTTCACAGTAAACTGTTTTTTATAGAGATCAAGACCAAAGAAGCAAAGAAAATAAGCATCGGAAAGGATCTTTATGGTGAAGCTGCCATGTATGTACTGGACGGAACGGTTTCCACAGAAGGAAATTCTTACGGTTCAAAACAGCTGATGATCGCCAAAGACACCCAACTTTGTGAATTCGAGATGAGTGAAAACGGCACGGTGTATCTTTTCGGTGGCGAACCCTTTGATGAAGAACGTTTTATATTCTGGAACTTCGTGAATTCGGATAAAGAAATGATTGATCAGGCTAAAGTCAACTGGAATGATCAGAACCATGATGCATTTCCTCTCGTTCCCGGCGATGAAAAAGAATATGTTCCGCTTCCTAAGGCCATTTTAAACAGAAAATAACGGTCACATCAATACACTATGAAAATATTAGCATTTGCAGGAAGTACATCTTCTACTTCGATCAACAGGGAGCTTGTAAAGTTTGTTCTGAAGGATTTTCAGAATGAAGAAATCAATCTGATAGATCTTAATGATTTTACCATGCCGGTTTTCTCTGTGGATCTTGAAAAGAAAGGATTTCCGGATGAAGCTCACAACTTTTTAAAAGTGATAGAAGAATGTGACGTGATCATCTGCTCGCTTGCAGAACATAACAGATCATACAGTTCGGCTTTTAAAAATGTCTTCGACTGGTCTTCAAGGATCAATGTAAAGGTATTTCAAAACAAGCCGATGCTTCTGATGAGTACTTCTCCGGGAGGGTATGGAGGCGGTAATGTCATGAATACGGCGAAAACATTTTTCCCGCAATTTGCAGCAGATATCAAAGATACTTTCTCGCTTCCTAAGTTTTATGAAAATTTTGACATGGAAAGCGGGGTCATCCATCCTGATATGCTTAAAGAGCTTAAGGATAAAATAGAAAACTTTAAAAACGAAATTAAACCCCATGACTAAGGGAAGACTGGAGGCCTTCAGCGATGGTGTTCTGGCGATCATCATTACCATTATGGTTCTTGAACTGAAGGTTCCGGAAGGAAGCAGCTGGGCCAGCCTCAAGCCTCTCCTGCCCAGGTTTCTCGCTTATATTTTCAGCTTTATTTATGTAGGAATCTACTGGAACAATCATCATCATCTGTTTCAGGCTGTAAAAAAAGTGAACGGAAGTATTCTCTGGGCCAATCTTCACCTGTTATTCTGGCTGTCACTGATGCCGGTCGCTACAGAATGGATTGGAACCACTCATTTTGCCCAGAACCCTGTGGCAACTTATGGGATCTGCCTGATCATGTCAGCGGTAGCCTATAATATTTTAGAGAGCCTGATCATCCGGCATGAAGGGGAAGATTCTAAGCTTAAAGAAGCTATACATTCAAAGTTTAAGGAATATGCCTCGATTATATTTTATGTTCTCGGAATCACTGTTTCATTTTTTTATCCTTATATTGCGATAGGTTTTTATTATCTCGTGGCTCTCATATGGCTGATTCCGGACCGTAGAATCGAAAAATCACTAAAAGAAAATTGATATGGAAACACACGAATATCCCAACGGCAGCATCACTGTCATCTGGCAACCTCAGAAATGCATCCACTCGGCTGTCTGCGTAAAAATGCTTCCCCAAGTCTACAATCCTAAAGACAGACCCTGGATAAAAGCTGAAAATGCAAGTCCGGAAGAACTTAAAAATCAGATAGACCAATGCCCTTCAGGAGCATTAAGTTATAAATTCAATACACAACAATAATGGCGGTAACCGTAAAAGCAAGTTTAGGAAAAACAAAATATTATACTGAGGTAACGGCCGGCGAAAACCAGATCATTACGGATGAACCCGTAGATAAAGGCGGTCAGAATAAAGGTTTCAATCCCATGGAAATTCTGGCAACATCTCTGGCAAGCTGTACTGCAGCTACTTTAAGAATGTACATTGAAAGAAAGGAATGGGATGTGGAAAACATCAGCGTAGAAGTAGAGCTTGAAAATTTTCCTTTAACAAAAAGAGCTGTATTCAAAAGGGATATCAGCTTTGAGGGAACCCTGGATGACAAGCAGATGAAAAGGCTGCATACTATTGCTGATGCCTGCCCTGTACACAAAATATTAACCAACGACATAGAAATACTAACCAAATTTTCATAATATGACCGAAGTAAAACAAAACAACGACGAAAAACACGGAAGTTTTGAGGCTTTCATAGATGGAAGACGCGCAGGAATCATGACTTATACCTGGGCTGGAGGAGAAAGATTCATCATAGACCACACAGAGGTGGAAGAAGCCTACAATGGAAAAGGTGTAGGAAAAGAAATGCTTCTGGCAGCAGTAGATTTCGCAAGGAAAAACAATAAAAAGATCATTCCGCTCTGCCCGTTTGCCAAAGCAAGTTTTCAGAAAAGTGAAGAACTGCAGGATGTTTTAGTCAACTGATACTAATTTTTGTCCTAAAGATACAGACCTTTCAGATGTTTTACTCTGAAAGGTTTTTTCTTTTTGACCAGAACAGAAAAAAACTATATTTGCTAAAATTTAAAATTTCAGCATGAATTCAGGAACTATCCTTTTGCTATTTGTTTTTATCTATTTCGTTGGTCTTTTGGTGATTTCCTATTTCACAAGCCGGAATTCTGATAATCAGTCATTCTTTATTGGCAATAAAAAAAGTAAATGGTGGCTCGTTGCATTCGGGATGATAGGAACCAGCTTGAGCGGTGTTACCTTTATTTCGGTTCCGGGTACGGTCGGAAAAATGACGGGCAGCGAATATATTTTCGGAGGCTTTGAATACTATATGATGGTTATTGGCTTTTTCATAGGGTATTTTATAGTTGCCGCCATATTGCTTCCGTTATATTACAAGATGAATCTTACGTCCATTTATACGTATTTAGGGAGAAGATTTAATGTAGAAGCTCATAAGATAGGTTCGATATTTTTTATCATTTCCCGGGCTATTGGTGCTACAGCAAGATTATATTTAGTGGTCAATGTTTTGCAGATCTTCCTACTTGAAGGTCTGGGTGTTCCGTTTTGGGTAACAGCTCTTGTACTTTTGCTGATGGTTCTTTTATACACTTTTGAAGGCGGCGTAAAAACCATTGTAATTACTGATACACTGCAGACTTCTTTTATGATCATCAGCTTGATTGCCTGTATCGTTTATATTTTATCCAATCTGAATTTATCTTTTGGTGAAGCTTACACTATTTTAGAACAGAAAAATTACACTCATTTTATCAATTTTGATCCCAATTCCAAAACATTTTTCCTCAAAACCATTTTAGGAGGAATTTTCATTACCATCGCTATGACGGGTCTGGACCAGGAAATGATGCAAAAAAATATTTCTGTAGACAATCTTCAGAATTCAAAGAAAAACATGCTGACTTTCGCAGGAACTCTTCTTTTTGTCAATCTTGCCTTCCTGTTTTTAGGGGGATTACTTTATCTTTTTGCTTTGCAGAACGGTGCAGAATATGGATTGGCAAAATCCGAAACAATAACCAATATTTTCGGATTCAAAGATGCAGCAGGAAATATAAAAAATATTATGGGAGACGACCTCTTCCCGGCTTTATCGCTACAGGGACATTTTCCAATGCCTATTTCTATTATTTTTATCATCGGACTGATTTCGGCATTATTCCCTTCGGCTGACGGTGCCCTGACAGCAGTAACCAGTTCATACTGTGTGGATTTATTAAGCCTTAATGAAGATAAAACCAAAACCGAAAAGGAAAAAAAACATCTGCGTATGAAGGTTCACCTGACTTTCACCGTAGTTTTCTTCATCCTGATTATGGTCTTTAAAGCCATGAATGATAAATCTATCGTTTATCTGATTATGGAAATTGCCGGCTATACGTACGGACCTCTTTTGGGACTTTTTGCCTTCGGAATTTTCACCAAATTTCAAATTTCAAAAAAGTATGCTATTCTTGCTGTTACGATTTTAGCACCTGTTATTACTTATTTAATCAATCTATCGGTGACTACTTATACGGATTACAGAATCGGTGTGGAACTGATTGTTCTTAATGGTCTGCTTACTTTTATTGGTTTATGGCTGGTAAAGAACAAACAGTATTTAAAAGTAGTATAATCAGGAAAATCGTTTTAAAGCCTTAATCATATCTCTATGGTTTTCTGTCCTGACATGTGATCACTTAAAAACAATATATTATGAAATCATCAATATTCCTGGCTATTGCCCTGCTTTTAGGCGAATTTATAAACGCACAAAGCGCTGTTGATTTTGCTAATCTTGCCAAGTACAAAGAGGATAATACAACCATTTTAAATACAAAGAAAAAAGTGGATGTGGTCTTTATGGGTAATTCCATCACTGAAGGCTGGGTAAAAGCCCATCCAGCATTTTTTGTTGAGAATAATTATATAGGCAGGGGCATTAGCGGACAAACCTCCTCACAAATGCTCCTGCGGTTTCAGAATGATGTTGTTGCCTTAAAACCAAGGCTGGTGGTAATTAATGCAGGCACAAACGATATTGCTCAAAACTCGGGAACTTATGATCCGGACTTTACCTTTAACAATATTAAAGCAATGGCTGATATTGCCCGAAGCAACGGAATTAAAGTCATCATTGCGTCTGTACTTCCTGCAGCTGCATTTCCCTGGCGTAAAGAAATCACTGATGTACCTCAGAAAGTGGACGCATTAAACAGCAGGTTAAAACAATACTCGCTCAACCATAAGCTCACTTTTATCGATTATAATAAGGCTATGCGCGATGAAAAAGGCGGTATGCGTGAAGGTCTTTCAAAAGACGGCATTCACCCTGAGCCCGCAGGTTACAGCATCATGGAACCCCTGATTAAAAGTGCTGTCAATAAAGCATTAGGAAAAAAATAAGAAATCACGGCTTACTGCTAAAGTAACAATAAGCTGTTTTAATTTATTAAAAATTCCCGTATTCCATTAAGAATAAATAATTTGGAAGATCCTGACGTGGGAACACAGCTTTCTTTTAACTTTATTAACAACATCATTACACCATGACTGATAAAATTGGTATTTCTTCTAAATAATTCTAAATCCGGATCATCAATCCAGATTTTTGTATTTCCGTAAGCCGTTAAAAAATTGTAAATTCGCGTGCAAATAAATCAGATATAATGAGTAAAAGTATCGAAGAGTTAAAATCTCTTACTACGCAGGTCAGAAGAGACATTTTAAGAATGGTTCACGCTGTAAATTCAGGACATCCGGGCGGAAGTTTAGGGTGTACGGAATACTTTACAGCACTTTTTGGCAATGTAATGAACTACAGTCTTCCTTTCACTATGGAGGGGAAAAATGAGGATCATTTTTATCTTTCAAACGGGCATATTTCGCCGGTTTACTATTCTACTTTAGCGAGATTTAATTTCTTTCCGGTAGATGAATTGAGAACTTTCAGAAAACTGGACTCAAGACTTCAGGGCCACCCTACGACCCATGAGGGTCTTCCAGGAATCAGAATTGCTTCCGGATCTCTTGGTCAGGGACTTTCTGTAGCCCTTGGTGTAGCACAAGGAAAAAAACTGGACGGAGATCAGTCTCTTGTTTATACACTTCACGGGGACGGTGAGCTTCAGGAAGGTCAGGTTTGGGAAGCTTTGATGTATGCTGCAGCTAAGAAGGTGGACAATATCATCTCAACTATTGATTACAACGGCCGCCAGATCGATGGCGATACTGACGATGTATTAAGCTTAGGAAACTTACACGCTAAACTTGAAGCGTTTGGATGGACTGTTTTAGAAGAGAAAAACGGTAACGATCTTGAAGCTGTTATTGCTATTCTGGAGAAAGCTAAAACTGAAACAGGAAAAGGAAAGCCTGTAGTAATCATTCTTCATACAGAGATGGGTGCTGGTGTAGATTTCATGATGGGATCTCACGCATGGCATGGAAAAGCTCCGAATGATGAGCAGCTTGACACCGCATTTAAACAATTATACCTGGAAGCTCCTTCCGATTATTAATAATAAATGATGAATGATGATTTAAATCTTTAAGGAAAAGCATCATTGATCAACTATCAAAAACTTTAGTAAAAATGAAATATACATATACAGAAAAAAAGGATACGCGTTCAGGATTCGGAGCCGGATTAGCAGAGCTTGCCGACAAAAACCCTAATGTAGTGGCACTTTGTGCAGATCTTATCGGTTCTTTGAAAATGGAGAAATTCATTGAAAAAGCTCCGGAGAGATTCTTTCAGATAGGTATTGCAGAGGCTAACATGATGGGAATTGCCGCAGGTTTGAGCATTACAGGAAAAATTCCTTTTACAGGAACTTTCGCGAACTTCTCTACTTCAAGAGTGTATGATCAGATCCGCCAGTCTATTGCCTATTCCGGGAAAAATGTAAAGATCTGTGCTTCTCATGCCGGTCTTACTTTAGGGGAAGACGGTGCTACCCACCAGGTTTTGGAAGATATCGGTATGATGAAAATGCTTCCGGGCATGACGGTCATCAACCCTTGTGACTACAACCAGACCAAGGCGGCTACTATCGCTATCGCTGAACACGACGGTCCTGTATATTTAAGATTCGGAAGACCTACAGTTCCTGTATTCATTCCTGAAGATATGCCTTTCGAAATTGGAAAAGGAATTCTTCTTCAGGAAGGTACTGATGTAACGATTGTTGCAACCGGACATCTTGTTTGGGAATCTCTCGTAGCAGCTGATGAGCTTGAGAAAGAAGGTATTTCCTGTGAAGTGATCAATATCCACACCATTAAACCTCTGGATGAAGAGATCATCATTAAATCTGTTGAAAAAACAGGTAAGATCGTTACAGCTGAAGAGCACAACTATCTTGGCGGTTTAGGGGAATCTGTTGCGGGAATGCTTGCAAGAAGAAGACCTACAAGACAGGAATTTGTTGCGGTAAACGATACGTTCGGAGAATCTGCTACTCCGGCAGAATTGATGAAAAAATATAAGATTGATGCAACTGCTGTAAAAGAGGCTGTGAAGAGAATTTTAGCGAACTAAGATCAATTATATCATAAAATCCCGGGCTGTTTCTTCGAAACAGCCCGGGATTTTTTTATCCGTCAAATCTTGATTTGCCACTCCGAAATAGTTGAAGTACTCATTTGAGGATAATATTAACTCTTGTCTTTGTCATTAATATGATCACTGTGGTCTGTTTACAGGAATATCCAGGACATCAAGCACCGGGTATAATATATTTTCCAGGAATTCCTCTTCTTTTATGCGTGATGCTTTTGAACCCGAAAAATAATTACTGATCCTGTAGTTTTTGACAAACTGGTTCCTTTTTTTTCCGATAACATAATAGTATGCGCCACTTTCATCATTAATGAAATAAGTCATCTCATCAAAGCTCATAATTTTTTGG
Organism: Chryseobacterium sp. NFX27; assembly: GCF_049887855.1. Taxonomy (NCBI): domain Bacteria; kingdom Pseudomonadati; phylum Bacteroidota; class Flavobacteriia; order Flavobacteriales; family Weeksellaceae; genus Chryseobacterium; species Chryseobacterium sp. NFX27. The sequence goes on from NZ_JAGEKK010000024.1 coordinate 11,040, forward strand.
GTAAGAAATAATTTTTTGTAAATACTCTTTTCCCGTTTATCGAAAATATATTTTATGGGAACTTTAAAAATAAGATCCCATAAAAAATAAACCATATAGACTCCCCATATAACCAAGGCAATGGTAAAGTTATTTTCAGACAGTATATTTCTGAAATAATACATTACCGGAATGGCAAGAATACCTATGCCCAGCCACCATTTTAAGGTGTGCAGAAAGCTGTAATTAGGCATAAAACTTATTTCACTGCCGTTATCTTCAAATTTATATCGGTCTCTGGTATTCATCGTAAATTTTCATTTAAACCCATAATATCTTCGGTTTCGTTTACCATTTTTTGTATTGCTTTATGATTAAGAGCCTGTCCTATCGCAAATTTTTGTTCTTTTCCATTCACCTCAAAATGAATATTTAGAAATACATTCATAGGAATGACTCCAAGATATTTCGTCGTCAAAACTTCAAAATTTGTAAAATCCTGGAAAGCATAGGTCTTTACGCCAACAAAAACACTTGGTTTACAGGTAATGGTCTGCTGTTGCGGATCAATCACAAACTTTTTAGCAAAGAAATTAGCAATGATAAGCCCTGCAAACACAATTAAGAATAAGCCCAATAAAGGGAAATTATATTTATAAGAAAGCCCTGCAGCAATCAATATAAGAGTAGCCAATACCACACTAAATATAGGCTGGTTTTTAAAGATAAAAAGATTTCCTTCTTGTTTGTAAAATTGATAGGTGTTCATAATAAATAGTAATGTATTTTAATGTTTAATTATTTAAATTGTATGTATAACGTTCTGCAATTTCATCGTCATTAATGGTTTTTAAAGTATTCAGATCTGTTCTGAAATAGCTGTCGTGTATTGAAAAATAGGCATCAACATGAGTTTGGGTATGTCCTGTAGCCTTTTTCCAGCAGTCAAAGAACCAGTTTTCAAACAGTCTGTATTTTTCACCACTATATTCGTCGCAAAGATCATCAAAGTTGTCTTCATCCTCATATTGCTCCTGAAAGTCTGAAGTTGCAGTCCATATCTTTTCAGGCAAAAAAGAATTCCAGTCCTCATTTTCATCAGCCTGCTTTTTCTTTTGACAGGGCAGAGCCGTTGTCTGGGTAATGATATCTCCTTTTTGATCTGCAGCCCAGGTTATGATGTCCAAAAAATCGCAGTCATATTCAAAATACAGGGCTTTGATATCTGTTTTAGTGTTTCCTCCGAGATAATCTACATTTTCTCCTTTGAGCATTTGTACAAGATCTTTAATAAGCTCCTCTTTAATTTCTTCAAGGTAATTTTTTAACTCAATATTGAGTTGTTTAAGGTTTTCCATACGTTCATTTTGTCATTTCGGTTTGTTGATAACTATTAATCTGCAAAAGTATATGAAAAATATAAATGATCTAATCATGATTTAATGTATTTTGTACGTCATTTTTTTGTATGTACAATAAATCATCATCTTATACAACCGTAATATCAGAGTTTTATCTGATGACTCCATTTTACAAGATCCACACCTCTGATGCCATAATCAGTAATGGATAAAATTTCACGACAATTCTATTTTTAAGATTTATTTTAATCTGTACAATACGCTTATAAATCCACAAAAAAACTACATATTTAGTCACATAAAAGGGATATAATTATTTATAGTTTTGGAAAGATCAACGTTGATTAAAGTTCAGCATTTCACCTGTAAGTGTACAGTATAGGATGAAATTAAGAATAACAAAACCCATGTCAGGGTTTATATGGCAACACAGATTTTAACAAAAAATTATTCTATTATGAAAAAATTAAATGGAATGAAGAACTTTTCTTCATTGGAAAACAAAAAACTGAAAAATTTACAGTCAATTCATGGAGGAGATGATTCAGCACGAACTTCATCACAAACTGAATGTGGCAGCAACTGTTCTGATACTGCATACTATAAAGATGGTGTCAAAACAATGACCTTAACCATTGAGGGAGCTAATCCTACTACTGCTTATTAAATAGGCTTAGGACTACAAACAGGACCGTCTTGGTCCTGTTTGTTTATCTGTTCAATGATGTTAATGATTAATTCTTGTGATAACAAAACCAGCATATGAAACACAATCAAAATATCAGATACCTGGGTCTAAGTTCTTTAATTATTTTCTTTCTTTTTTACTGCTGTAAAAGCAGAAATTATATCATTTACTACAACAAAGTAAACGAGATCGACAGCATTTACAGAATGGCCAAACAGCCTGAAAAAGCGATAAAAAAATACAAAAAACTGTTCAGGAAATACCGTCCTCTCAATCAGGAACGTATAGAAGAATATGAAACCTATATCAGAATTTCAGACAGGTATGGCAAAAATTTCGGAGGTCAGAAAAGCCTTTACCGGCTGATTCCTTTAATTGCTCCTTACTGGAGATATAAAAAAGAAGATAAGGAATTCATTAAGCTTTATAGAAAATATGGAATTGACAGTCTGAATATAGAACAGAAAGTTGCGCAATGGGAAAGTAAACATAACAAGATGATGATCGATTCTTTTGTAGTAGCAATTGGTAGGGATCAATATCGAGGACGCCTCAATGATTCTGATCGTACTGAAAATGACCTGAAAAATGCTGAACTATTGAAATGGACATTTGAGAACCATGGTTTTCCTTCCAAACAAAAAATCGGTCTATACTACAAGGATATTTTTATGCCTATAGATGTAATCATTCTTCATATGGCAGATTATGATGAATACCATCCGTACTTCAAAACAAAAATACTGGAATATGTAAAGTCCGGTGAATGTCCTCCGCGGGATTATGCTGCTATGGTGGACCGGAATAACCTGCATCATAAAGTCCCCTATACTTACGGTGTTTATCAGGGATATCAAAATATAACTGATTCTGCTAAAGTAAACCGGAACAGGAAAAGCATTGGTCTTCCAAGCCTGAAATATCGAAATAAATTAGCAAAAGATCTGGCGGACAGTCTAAGAAACAAATGATACTGATATTATCTGATAATAACGACAGAACAACAATAGAAGTCATACGTTGGCTGGCAGCACTTAACAAAGACTTTATTCTTGTGAATGATGATGAATTTTTTGATATTAAAGTTGATCAAAAACGGTTCTTTCTGCAAAGCCAAAAAAACAGCTTTTTTATTGATGATATACAAAGCGTTTGGTACAGGAGAGGCGGGCTTTTCTTCAAACGCTATCAGTACAGCAATAATTCTATTAAGATCTATATGAATGAAACCCAGCACTGGCTGGAAGATTATATACTTAAGACTTTAGAATCCAAAAGGCATATTAACAAACAAAGCAACAGCCATGTCAATAAACTCCTTGTATTGGAGTATGCCCAGAATGTAGGACTCAATGTTCCTGAGTATTTTTTAGCAGAAAATACCGATGAAATAATTCCCGGAAAAACCATCACAAAAGCAATTACCGGAAATGCCTCTCTGGATAATATTTCAGAAAATAAAGATGGAATGCTGTATACCAGTATCATCGATAAAAAGGAGAAAGAGTCATTCTTCATTTCTTTTTTTCAGGAAAAAATAGAAAAGGATTTTGAGATCAGAACTTTTTATTTGAATGGAGAATGTTATTCAATGGCTATTATTTCTCAAAATGATGACCAGACTAAAACAGATTTCAGAAAGTATAATAATGAAAAGCCTAACAGAAATATCAGATATAGCCTTCCGAAAGATATAGAAGTCAAGATTCAAAAGCTGATGCAGATACAGGATCTTAATTGCGGTTCTTTGGATTTTATTAAAAGTGGAGATTTCTATTATTTTCTGGAGGTAAATCCTGTAGGACAGTTTGCGAATGTAGCCTACCATTGTAATTATCCCCTATTTAAAAAAATTGCTGATTATTTATGAAAGAAAATTTTGGCGAAAAGCATAAGCTGCCTTTATCATTTAAACATATGGAATATTGTGATCATACAAGTAAAAGGAGCGATAAAAAAATTATATACATCCTGAAAAGTGAGAAATACCAAAGTAATTTTTATGTAAGGGAGAAGCCTGTAAAACCACTGACCCGATTATTATGAGATATTTCAATCTATTTTCAAACATACTCGTTACAAAAGGAGCATGTAGAATTTTAATATCAGACCTTCAAAGGAATGTATCGGAACTCTACCCTTTGGAATTGTATGATGTCATTCAGGAGTTAAAGAATGATTGTATAGAAAATATCATCGATGGTTATGATGAAGAATCTCAAGTAATGGTCAATGAATATTTAAATATTTTACTGCAAAATGAATATGGATTTATTACAGAGAATAATTGGGACAAAAATTTCTCTGCTCTTTCCTATGAATATGACGAGCCCAGTGTTCTTTCAGAGATTTTTATAGAGTTTTCAGAAATTTCTGTTTTGAGAAAAATAAAACGATCAGTAGAAAATCTTAGAATAAAGCATCTCGTCCTTTACAGCACGAAAAAGTTCACCGCTGAAGATTTTATAGAGATTGATCAGATCTTTGCCACTTCCGTTTTATCCGGAATAGAAATCTTTTCTCCATTCCATGAGGATGTGAATAAGCTCTTTGTAAATACTCTTCATAAGAATACGGAGAGAATATATAATATCATTTTTTATAATTGCAGAAAAAAACCTCTCAAAATAAAGGATGAATTCAGATTCAGCTTATATTTTACTGAAGAAGAGGTGAAAATTTCCTCCTGTGGAAAAGTAGATCTGAAATATTTCAACACCAATATCTCAAAAGTAACAGAAGCGGTAAACCATAATTCCTGCCTCCACAAAAAAATAGGAATAGATATAAACGGCAACATCAAAAACTGCCCTTTAATGGCTGAAAATTTCGGCAACATTAATAATATCAGTCTCGAAGATGCGTTCATAAAACCCGGTTTCAGAAAATACTGGAATCTTACCAAAGATAAGATAGAAATCTGTAAAGACTGTGAGTTCAGATATGTTTGCACAGACTGCAGAGCCTATACGGAACGTAATCATACAAACAGTGAAGGATTAGACACTTCTAAGCCTCTGAAATGCGGTTATGATCCCTATACAGGAAAATGGGAAGCATGGAGCAAGAACCCTTTAAAAACAACAATTAAAACCTAAATGCAGTAGTCCTCTAGCGGAAGAATTTCCATTTAGGAATAATCGCCAGCATCCCGAAGCCTGTAAACAGGAAAAGATTGGTGACATCCGTATACAGGAATGTGGACAGGTAATAATTATGCATAAAGAAATGCAGTACCAGCAATGCCGGGAACATGAAGATCCCTATTTTTCTGTAAAAGAACATCAGGATAAGCCCGATCATCATCAGGACGTCAATGGAAAAGATAACGAAAAAATACCATCTCGGGATCTGAAGATATTCATGCTGAAGATATTCATCGATATCAATTCCCAACCCCATAATGGTGAACAGCATCAATGCTGCAAATGCTAAAATAAAGCCCCATCCTTTCTTTGGATCCTCGTCAAAGTAACTGTATTCTTCCATAGGTACAAAAATAAAGAACTTATGAATATTTTCATAAGTTCTTTAATATAATATTCGTTTAAAATTTGAATTATATAGAAATAGCGTTGATCAATCTGTTTTTGTCGCTCAAGTACTCTTCCATAGAAATCATACTTTCGGTTCTCATTACATCTTGGATATCGTCTATCTGATAAATAATTCTCTTCGCATCCTCCGTATTCTTAGCTCTTACTTTACAGAAAATGTTATATTTTCCTGAAATAACGCTAGCTTCGATTACATTTGGAAGTACCGAAAGTTCCTTCAATACCTCTTGAGTGCGGTTTGATTTTGTCAAAAGGATTCCAATGAAAGCTGTAAAGTGATAATCCAGCTTGCCATAATCGATATTAAGAGATGATCCCAAAATAATACCTGCATCCTCCATTTTTTTCACTCTTACGTGAATTGTTCCAGCGGAAACATCCATCTGTTTTGCAATTTCAGTAAAAGGCATTCTTGTGTTTTCGACTAAGAAATCAAGAATTTTCTTGTCTATTTCGTCCAGTTGATAGTTCATATTAGTTAAATTACAATTTTCTTAAAAAATCTATGTATTTGTTGCAAATTTATAAAAAATAATTTAACTAAAAAAATTATATTAAATATTAACAATAATTAACACGGATGATAAAAATCATTAAAATATTACGATTATTTACTAGCTGATTTTGTAGAATCTGTTTTTATTTCCGTTTTAGCTTCCGGCTGTTTTTTATCTTTTTTCCTCTTTTTAAAGAGAGAATTAAAGCTTTTACTCCACACTACTCCCCCACCATAGGCTTGATTTGCAGAACCATTGGTACTTACCATTCCAATATTGGTAGGCTTTGAATACCCTCTTAGAACAAGACTTCCGTCATTTTTTTTAGAAATGTCATATTCAATAGATCCCTCGCCAGAAAGATAATTGGTTTGTGTACCTTCCGTTTTTGTCAGCGGAATTCCCAGTCCTGTTTTAATATTTATCCTTGGCGAAAGAGCCACACTTACCCCGGCATTGGCCCGGTCACCAGTATTGGAATTCTGGTCACCTTTTACATAATTCAAATCGATCTGGAATTCGTTACTCATTGTGTTAAGAACTGATCCCAGCTGCTTCAGAAGCATATTGTATCCGGAAGACTCTGCTACACCTGCCACATCAAAATCTACTCCTCCACTGTTGGATACATTAAAGGTGCTCAGCAGCAGGACAGAGCCAAACTGGAGTACTTTTTCACCTTCCTGACTCATCTTGGCCGCCAATGTCTCTTTTACCTGGCTGGAAACATCAAGGGCAGTCACATTCAGGTCAATTTTCGGGTTGATTAGAGACTGGGTAATATTGGCCTGAAGCAGTACACTGATCGGCTGCAGTTTCCCCATACTTAAATATTCGCCTGCATTGGAAACCATTCTTACATAATTGGCTGTAATATCCAGTGCAGGTTTCATTGCATCACCGTCCCATCTGATGCTGCTGTTCTTTTCTATTTGGAATGTCTTATTAAGAATAGCTTTGGAAACAAATGTTCCGTTATCTACTTTATATGTACCATTCATGGCAATTCCACCCTGTCTGCCCATCTGGAACCTCAGCCTGTCGGCAGTTCCTTTTACAGTAATATTCCCTACATCGTCACCTACAAGAACATTCACTGTAGTTCCTTTATCCACATCAAGGCTGAAATCGATACGCATATTAGCTCCAGTCTTCTTCTTTTCTTCCAGTGTGATAAGCCCGTCTTTTCCTTCTTTCAGGAACCTCAGCATTTTGAATTCTTCGACATTGGACGTTGAACTGGAATTAAAGGTAAAATTACTTCCGTTCAGCGCCTTCATATTAGGAGTTGAAATACTCAGTCCGGAGACAGGTCCGTCTACATACAAATCTCCCTGGCCGTAAACTCTTCCCCAAAACAGATCATAATCTTTCTGGGTTGTATTCAGCATAAGAAGATTATCAGCCCTCATTACCAGATTGACCCCCATTGACGAAATTGTTTCAAACTGGATCGCACCGGAAATTGTTCCTTTAGAATTGGATCTCCCGTCATGAACTTCAATATTGTTAAGAATGGCAAGCCCGCGGGAAAGCGGAATCACAGTATCATCAAATGAATAATCTACTCCGGTAAACAGGAGCTTTAAGCCGAAACCTTTTAAAGCAATATCTCCGCTATAATCGAGATCGCTTAATTTTCCGTTGATCTTCAGATCACCAGTCGCTTTTCCTCTGATATTTCCGAAAACAGTCTGAACAAACTGCTGGGTAAAGGCAAGGTCAAAATCACGCATTTCCGCCGTCAGATCAATGGTAGGAGAAGCGGTGTTATTATTTACAGTTCCTGTCAGATGAAGGTTATTATTCCCCAGAATCCCTGCCGAAGCCACTTTTACATCTACGTCATAAACATTCAGAGAAAAACCGTTGGTCGCAGAAATACTAAGATCACCCATCTGATTTCCGTTCATAACGATATCATCTACGGTAAGATCTACGAGTGGCTGAAGAGTGCTTTTGTCCATTTTGATCTTTACGCTTCCGTTCGCAAGTCCTTTTATTCCCATAGGATTTCCTCCGGACTGCATTTCAAGAAGCTTTTCAACAGCAAATTCTTCAATATCCGCGTCTACATAAAAGTCTTTAGCGGATTTGAACTGGGCCTCTTTGATAAACAGAGCACTTTTATCTGAATAAATACGCAGGTTCCTGATATCGAAATCTCCCTCATCCTTTCTGTATGTAATGGAATGATCCAGCTCGGGGCTTGTATCTATTGCCCAAGTAACCTCATTGAATTTAACTTCTGTAGGCTCAAATCTGAAAACATAGTCACCGGCAGCATTCGTAGACTGATCTACATTAATGGCATAAGCCTTAAGGTTTTCATTCAGCTCATCTTCCGGACTTCCATGCTTGAAGGTAGTAGCCAGATGAAGCGCTGTATTGTTTTCATTTTTACCTTTAAGTTCAAAATCCTTGATAATATTGTTATTGTATACCAGTTTGCTGATTCTTGCATACAGCTGTTCATCAAGGTTTGCCGTATTAACCCTCACCATAACGCTGTCGATCATCGCACTGTCTCTGGAAATATTATTTCTGTCATTAATCTTATATTCAGGATTGGCTGCCGCCAAAGCTTTGTCCGCATCCGAAATTTCTTCCTTCTTCGTCATAATATATTTCAGAGAGGCGGCATCCAGATTTAGTATCAGGTCATTTGAATCCCCGTTATACTCTCCTTCTACTATAGCACCCTGCGGAAGTTTCAGATCAGGCAGAAAATAATTCACAACACCCTGCTGAACATCAAAATTCATCTTAAAATTCTGACCTCTGTATAATTTTCTTGGCGGAGGGCCTACCAGAATTCTTCCGATTCCATTCTCTACCATACCCGCGAGATCGGCAAGGTTATATTTTCCTGATATTTTACCGCTTGCAGCACCGGGAGCATCAACATCTATGACACGTCCGCCGGTCTCCACAAAAGTTTTTAGTTTTGCTGTAGGAATACTATATTTTTGTGTGGCTGTCGCAAAGTGAAGATCATTGGCATCCACATCCAAAGTAAGATCATTGATATCAGACATGGACATTTTACCTTCTACCCGTCCGCTCACAATCTGGCTTCCCGATTTATTGGTAAAATAATTCATATTCAGGTAAGTGACATCCGCATTTACATCCATCGCAACCCTTGAAGTACTGAAATCAATAAGTCCTTTAATCGTTGCTTTGGCCTGCTCGTCATTAACCGTGATGAGTCCGTTATATTTTTTGTGGTCTAAGAGCCCATCCAGATACAGATTACTGATCTGCTTATCCATAATTTCGATGCTGGTAATCTGTGATTTCGTGGTCAGGCGCATTGTATTGACATCAAAACTCTGCCCGTTAATATCAAATTTACCGGAGATCAGACCAACAGCCTTACTTTTGGTGATGACAGCGGTATTAAGATCTTTTACATCCACAAATCCGGAATATTTGGGCATTGCTGTGCTGTATCCGGTAAGCGAAAGTTTAGTGATTTTGGCCTGTCCTATTCCGGTCATCAGGTTTCCACTGGCAACATATACCTGTTCCGGGTTCACCTTTGCCGTTCCGTTATACTTCAGTTTTCCAAAATCATCTGCAAAGTTCTTCATCTTTTTAGAAATAAATGAAGGCATCATCGCTTTAAGATCTTTATAAGTAAAATCGGTAGAAAGGTCGTTTGTTTCAATAGAAAAATTTCCTTCCAGCAGCCTGTCAACCTTCATGGTTTTCGTTGCGATATTAACATCAGGATTTCTGATCAGGAAATTTTCCAGATGGAATTTATTCAGTGGGCCGGTCATTTTTCCGGCAAGGTTGAATGGTTTAAAATTATCCCAGTTCGTCACAAAGTAGCTGATATCATATCCGCTCAGCTGACTTCCCTGCTGAATTTCCATATCCCAGCGTACACGGTCTGCAAAATCAGACCATGAACCGTCATGAAGATTAAATTTGATATTCCCCTGAAGCAGTGAATGATCCGTATTCAGGGTAAGATCTTTGAGTGACAGAAATTCATTCGTTAAAGAAAGTTCAGTAGAAAATGTATCTACAAAATGAGATTTTCCCCATCTGTTAGTGACGAAGGACATATTATTGATCAGTGCCGAAATATTGGCTCCGTTGATCTTTACATTAGGTGCTTTTAAATTAAATTTTGTGGCAGTAAGCCATTTTCCAGGATCTCCCGGAGAGTTTTGACTCACAATGGAAACCTTTGAATCAATGATCTGTACACGGGAATCCAACTGGAATGGAGGCTTTTTCGGGTCTCTTTTCTTTCCGCTGTCGAAGAGCTGTGTAAACCTGATAAAATTGGAAATACTGTCTCCTTTATAGGTGATGACCTTTACATCCGCATTAACAAGAGTAAGGGAATTAAAGCTTAGTGAATTGCTGTTCCCTGAAATAGCATTGTAAGCGAGAGCCATCCAATCTGAATTGGCACGGAACTCTCTTGCTTTAATGAATTCCAGACCTTTGTAGTCTTTTATTTTTAATCCTTTTATGGTGACGTCTCCAAAATAATCTACTTCTACACTTTCTGTAGACATTCCCGCCTTAAAGTCTTTGTTTACAATCTGAAGTGCCTGATTGGCCGCCCATCGTTTGGTTACCGGAAGATTAATGGCAATAAGTATACCTCCAACAAGAATAACTCCCAACCAAAAAAGAATCAGGAGGAGCTTTGCCCACCAGGAATAGCTGGTGACATCTTTCACCGCCTGTTTCCCAAATTCCTCAGCGGTCTCCACAGGATGATGAATAGCATCAGACGCCAGCTCAGAAGCTTCCTTAACGGTCTCCTTTACAGCGCCTTCTACGTCTTCAACAGTCTTCTGTACCTGATCACTTAGGTTCTCAGCTACTGATTTTTTATTCTCATTCTCGTTATTATTCTCTAACTTTGCCATTATTATGAGCGACTCTATAATTTTAGGTATTGAATCGTCCTGCGACGACACCTCAGCAGCTATCATCAAGGGAAACTGTATTCTGTCCAACATTGCTGCGAATCAGGCCATCCACAAAGAATATGGCGGTGTGGTTCCTGAACTGGCATCGCGAGCGCATCAGCAAAATATAATCCCCGTTGTTGAAAAATCTCTTACTAAAGCAAATATACAACAAAATGCTATTTCAGCTATAGGATTTACACGCGGTCCCGGACTTTTAGGATCACTTCTTGTAGGAACATCATTTGCTAAGTCTTTGGCAATGAGCTTAAATGTTCCATTAATTGAAGTAAATCATCTCCAGGCACACATTTTAGCCCATTTCATTGAGGATGCAAATCCTATGCCGCCTCAATTCCCTTTCCTGTGTCTTACGGTAAGCGGAGGGCATACGATGATTGTATTGGTGAAGGATTATTTTGATATGGAAATTATCGGGAAAACAATAGATGACGCTGCAGGCGAGGCTTTTGATAAGATTGGAAAGATTTTTGATCTTGATTACCCTGCCGGACCTATCATAGACCGACTGGCCAAAGAAGGAAATCCTGATGCTTTTACATTCAACAAACCTAGAATGGAAAATTATGATTATTCTTTCAGCGGGATCAAAACTTCCGTTCTTTATTTTATTCAGAAAGAGGTGAAAAAAAATCCGGATTTTATTAAAGAAAATCTGAATGATCTGTGTGCCTCTGTTCAAAGAACAATTATTGAAATTCTGATGACTAAGCTTGAAAAAGCTGCCAAAGAATTAAATATAAAAGAAGTAGCCATCGCCGGTGGAGTTTCTGCCAATTCTGCTTTGAGAAAAGTAATGGAGGACAATCATGAAAAATTAGGCTGGAATATTTACATTCCAAAATTTGAATACACGACTGATAATGCTGCGATGATTGCCATGGTTGCTCAATTGAAGTTTGAAAGAGGTGAATTTACGGATCTGAGAACTTCCGCAACTGCAAAATATGATTTATGAAAATACTATTAGAAGAAAAAATACTGGGAACGCATTCTAAAAAGAACTCAAAATATTATTGGGTTTTAGAAACCGTTATAGGAAAAAATGAAGTGACAGAAAAATCTGAAGACGAAGATTATTTAATGATAAGTTCAGAAATTGGATATGTTCAAAATATAAAGGAAGAGATCGTAGAGAAAATCAATTCAGAAAATGTATTTAGTTTTACTTATGAACCCAAAGAAGGAGATTACTTATCCATCAAAAATAATTTAAGAAAAAACGAATATCTGAATTTAATTTTTATGAATAATAAGTGGGTTGAAGAAATTTACGCATGTTCATATAGAGATTGTGAAGGTGATATTTATACCACGATAAAAACCGGTGTAGCATTTTTAAGCGAGAATGAAATTACCTTTTAATTATCACTTATAAATAAATTCAGGTGCATTTTAATATCAATATATGAAACTTTTTTTTGGTGAAATCAATAACGGAAGAGCAATAATTAATGAGGAAGAACAGCAGCATATTGTGAAAGTTCTTCGTATGAAAGATGGTGAAAAAATTCACGTAACAGACGGAAAGGGAAATATTGCTTCCGGAAAATTAATTATTGAAGGAAAAAAAGCCGGTCTGGAAGTTTCTGAAATTAAAACAAATACTCCGGATTTTAGTCCCCGACTTCATATTGCCATTGCTCCGACGAAAAATATCGACAGGATTGAGTTTTTTGTGGAAAAAGCTGTGGAAATGGGTATCTCAGAAATCAGTATTATTATTACAGAGAAAACTGAACGTAAAAATATCAATATTGATAAGATCAGAAAGCAGGCTGTAGCCGCCTCCAAGCAAAGTCTAAGGTTTCATTTCCCTGTCATTAATGATGCGGTGAAGCTTACAGATTTCTTAAAAACCATTGATCCGGAACACACTTTTGTAGCACACTGCCACGAAAATCTTGAAAGAATTGAACTTAAAAACATCCCTTCTCTTGAACAGGTCACTTTTTTGATTGGCCCTGAAGGGGATTTTTCAGAAAGGGAAATTCAATTCCTGTCCGGCAGTAATGTAAAAGCAGTTTCACTTGGAAATCAAAGGCTGAGAACAGAAACGGCCGGCGTATTTGTGGCGGCGTGGAATTATTTTAATATGATGAAAGGTTAGAAATTAGAAGCTAGAAGTTAGAAGTTAGAAAAAAGGACGTGAACATAGCTGCATCATGAATTGTCCACATCAGCCTATATTTTCAGATGATGATCTCTAAGATATTTCTCGAAAATCTGCTGGCCGCTTCGCATAGAGTTTACAGCCCACCGGATTTTCATTCTCATCCGTTTTTCTTCGCTTAGCTTATAATCAATATCTGATTTAATAAGTTTCTGCTTCAGTTCATACATACAGATGCCTGCGGCTACGGAAACATTATAGCTTCTTGTCAGTCCGTACATCGGAATGGCCAGTGTTTCATCCGCAAAATCTATAACTTCTTCCGAAACTCCTTCCATCTCGGTTCCGAATACCAGAGCAATAGGTTCTGTAATCTGATAGTCAGGAAGCATCACCGCATTTTTTTCAAGGGATACGGCCAGAATCTTATATCCTCTGTCTTTGATATTCTGCAGTGAAGCTATATTTTTTGGCATTTTCTCTACTTCTACCCAGGTTTCAGCACCTTTTGTCACCGTAAGGTTGGGATCGAAAACATTTTCCTCTTCCATCGCTGCCACCTTATGGAAAGCACAGGCTTCTACGGATCTTATAATGGCTGCTGCATTTCTGAACTGGTAGACATCATCCATCACAGGAAGAACAAAATCGGAACTTTCTTTGGAGAAGTGTTCTATTTTTGAGAGTCTTTCCTCTGTTAAAAACTGTTTTAAGTATTCAAAAGTTTGCGCTAAATCTTTCATTCATTTTCAAATCTTTGCAAATTAACGTAATTTTGGGCTATGAACCTGAACGAGGCTCAATTTCTTAGAAAAAAGTAATTCATGAAACGAAAAGTCCTGCTCATCTATACCGGAGGAACCATCGGTATGGAAAAAGATTATGAAACCGGAAGCCTCCGCGCATTTGATTTTGGAAATATTTTCGAAAAAATGCCCGAGATGAAATTAATGGAATGTGAAGTGTTTGTACATCCTTTCGCAAAGCCGCTGGACTCTTCGGATATGGGACCTGAGGAATGGAAGGTTATTGCTAACTACATTCTCAAAAATTATGAACTGTACGACGGCTTTTTGATTCTTCACGGAACAGATACGATGTCTTATACAGCTTCTGCTTTAAGTTTTATGCTGAAAGGACTGAGAAAGCCTGTAATTATGACGGGTTCACAGCTTCCGATTGGTGATCTGAGAACGGATGCGAAAGAGAACCTTCTGACAAGCCTTTATTATGCCAGTCTTTATGAAAACGATGAAGCGGTTATTCAGGAGGTTGCGGTTTATTTTGAATATAAATTATTAAGGGGAAACAGAACCCTGAAATATTCTGCGGAGTATTTTGACGCCTATGCGAGTCCAAATTACCCACTACTAGGACAATCCGGCGTTCATTTAAATATCATCAAGGATAATCTTTACCGGTGTGATCCTGAGATAGAATTCCATGTGGATGAACATATTTCTGAGGATATTCTGTTCTGGAGAATTTTTCCGGGCATGCATCTGAGCCACTTTAAAGAAATCCCTAAAATGAAGGTTTTAATTCTCCAGGTTTTCGGTTCGGGAACTATTTTCAGCAGTGAAAAAACACAGGAAACGCTTGAGGAAATCAGAAATAACGGAACAGAAATCGTTGTGGTAAGCCAGTGTATTTCAGGAGGTATTTCATTCGGAAAGTATGAGAACAGTAATATTTTCTCAAGGATCGGAGCCATCAGTGGGAAAGATATGACGGCAGAAAGTGCTATCAGTAAAGCGATGCACCTGATAGACAATCCGAATTATTCCGGAAGCTTTGCCGACAACTTCACCAAGAGCCTTTGTGGAGAAATTACTGAGTAATTTTAAATATAATTTGCAGATTCCAGAAATTACCTTATTTTTGCAATCTCAAATAGAGAGGTGTCCGAGTGGTTGAAGGAGCTACCCTGGAAAGGTAGTATACGGGTAACTGTATCGAGGGTTCGAATCCCTTCCTCTCTGCAAGAATATAAAGGTCTTAAACTTAATTGTTTAAGACTTTTTATTTTGTTCAATACTACTTATTAAATAATGGAACGAATGGAATAAAAACAAAATCCCGGGATTTCTGCCGGGATTTATCTGGAAAACCGCTGAAGGTCTTCCGTCAATATAATTAGATATGAATGTTTGGTGTAAAATTTAATTACAAATTGTCAAGAACTGATGACTCATCTGCACTTTGAATTTAGCCTCTGATTTTAGTTTAGCATAAACGGTGTGCTCAAAGGCCTGTACGGATTTCAGTTTCCAGTCTATATATTCTGCGATCTGTACGACAGAAAAAATGAAATCCCGATACACTGCAATATTTACAGTCTGACCGTAATAAGGAAGATAGGCTTTCAAAAAGGGAACTGCAGCCTGATGCCTGTTATAGTTCACACAATATCCTGCTCCTTCTCTTGAGGTAATAATCTCACAGTCATTGATATAGTCCAAGACCGTTTTATTTCTGTCCACAGAGCTGCCATTTTTTGACAGGTGTCTGTTGATTTTATCCAGAATATGCTGCGCGTATTCCATCATGGTAATGGTTTTCCACTCAAATATATGGTTCATTCCTTTGGCAGCTTTGGGATGTTTTTCATTTTCACAGTTGGTACAGAAAGAGATTCCAATCTTTTCATGATAAGGAAAAAAACAGTCTTTGATCTCCATAGATGCATCGGCCAGAAGTCTGTCATCTGCAAAACTGTAGTATAAATAAGGGCTGTAAAGATCTGCCAGGGCCTTTAAAAAATCGATCTCGCTGGCATTATGATATTCTTCAAACCATTTTTCAAGGGTGTCGTAATAATGGCTTTCAAATTCTTTAAATGTTAAGTAAAACGGCAATTCCATAGCTCTGTAATTTTGATATGACAAAGCTATTGCTGTAATGCGACAAAACTTGACGTGTTATTTTTTTTGTAAATATTTATTAAGGTAAGATAAAGAATCTGATGTCAGACTTCAGCAATAGATTTTGTGAAGCTGTATATTATTTGAGTCAACAATATATAGATACTCTCAGACATGAATCCGGCCATCCGAAACCTACATTAAAACTCTAAAACCCTCAAACTCTCCGACTCTCTAACTCCTACTGAACTCCGATTTCCAAACACTATTTGTCATAATTCATCATCATATATTCAAAGTAATGGATCATTTTCAGGTAGTTTTCAATACTGATGTATTCATTGGTGCTGTGAATGCTCTGCTGTTCTGAGCTGTTGATCCTGATCGGCATGAATCTGTAAATATTTTTGCTTACAATCTGGTATTTATAAGCATCGGTACCGGCCATAGTAAGATATGGAGTCACAATGGCCCCCGGATAGATCTCTCTGACTCCTGCTTCTATTATTTTAAATCCTTTTGTATTGGAAGGAGAAACGGCAGAAGCTTCTCTTGTATTGTCAATGTCTTCTACTTCAACATCAAAGCCTTCTGTCGCTTTTGCCATATGCTCACGGACATCTTTCACCGTATTTCCGGGAAGAAGCCTGAAATTGACCACAAATTCCACTTCGGGAGAAAGTACGTTGGTGCCGTCGCTCCCTTTCATCATCGTTAAAGCGGTTGTGGTACGTACCAGAGCATTGGTTGTATTATTTTTGGTAAGCTGGGATAAAAGAAGGGGCTTTAGTAGCCACTGGTTGGAAAGGGCCAGCCTGGAAGTAAAGGGCATCGCACCGCCAATATTACTAAAGAATTCTTTGATGAGCGGTGTTACAGAAGGTTTCATCTGGTCATCTTCAAGCCGCTGCATGATCACAGCAGCTTTTCCTATTGCGCTTTCCATGGGAGGCATTGAGGAGTGCCCTCCAAGCCCTTTGACTTTTATCTTTGCAGAAAAGAAACCTTTCTCTGCACATCCAACAGCAGCTACGTCGGCATTTACGCCTGCTACATTGCCTTTCTGCATAATGAGACCTCCTTCGTCATACACTGTATCAAACTGAAGTCCTTTTTTCTTAAAATATTCAGCGATCTGTACAGCTCCTTTTTGTCCGCCCACTTCTTCATCAAAACCGAAAGCCAGATAGATATCGCGTTTAGGAACTTTTTTACTTTTAATCATGGTATTCATAGATTCCATGAGGGAAAAGAGCATGCCTTTCATATCGATGGCTCCTCTTCCGTAAATCCTGCCATTAGCCACAGTTCCTGAAAAGGGTTCAAAATCCCAGTCTTCCGCTACTTTAGCAACCGGAGGCAGAGGCTTGTCATCAGGTCTGAAAATATTCTGTTCTTTATTTTTCACGTCGGCATCACCGGGAGGAACCACGTCTATATGAGAAAGAAAAAGTATAGGTTCCAGTGAAGGATCGCTTCCTTTAAGCCTGAAAACCAAAGCATGGGTATTAATCTCATTGTTTTCTGTATTCTGGTAAACGAACGGATAAGATGTTTTCAGGTATTCTTTAAACTGATCAAACGGCGCATAATTGAACTCACCAAGGCTTCCGGTGGAAACCGTAGGGATTTTGATACCGCCTGACAGCCTCATTATAGCAGAATCATTCTTCACAGGCTTCCATCCTTCAGAAGTTCCTGCTTCGGCTTTTTTAAAAGGATACGTATACATTTTGATGAGCAATACAGCAACCAAAATAACAAGGATTCCGAGAATGATTAAAAGGAACTTTTTCATGGCAATAAGATTTTGTGTGGTGATTGTCTAACAAATATACCAAAGAAAGCTGCTATAATTGCAGTAAAACCCAAGTATTTCCCCAGAACTAGATATAAATTACTATAGCTACTTCCAAATTCCGGAATTGATATCAAAAAATGCATTGTTATTTTCCAGGCTGAATTTTTCTATAGTCTGTTTTGAATTATTTATTGAAAAAACCTCAAAAAAATTTAATGGCTTCTTTAATAAAAATATTGCTACACTGACTAAATATAATATTGATACCTCAATGAGAAGAAAAATTGTGGATCAGTCTATTAGTGTTTATAATGAATTCAGACCGCATTTTTCAAATCATTATTTAACACCAATCAAATGCATAAACAATCAAAATTAAAAATGAAAACTTATAAAATAAAAAAACCAAAGCAAAAATAAATTTACTCTGGTTTAATTATTTATTTTTGTCCTTTAATTTGTATCGTTATTTCAGGACTAGTCAAAACTATTATTTATTAGCATCATCTTTCATTACTTCAGATAGTGTATCTAAATAATCAGAAAAAATGGATACAGTTGTTATATCTTCAAACTCAACAAAAGCATTGTCAATAAGCTTACATTCAGTATTGAAAAAATCGATATCAATAGAATCATCATATACATTTATAACTTTTCCAACATATACAACATCCTCTTGACTTAAAGATAGTTCACATAATATATCCATAGAATTAATAAGAGTGAACAAGCTTTGAAAATCTTGAATTTCGGTAGTTTTAAGTATTTTTTTATTTACATCATCAAAATATTTTTGGAACTTCTTCGTCATGATTTTTTCCTTAAATTCATCTGTCTCAACAACTACATTTTTAATCTTTCCTGAATTGATAAATTTCATGCCATCTATTACATAATCAACAGGATTAAAAATTATACCCGTTAAAGCTTTTTCGTCTTTAAAACAGATGCCATTAATACCCAGTTTTCTATTTTCTAAAAAATATTGCTCCATAATTTATTTATATCGTTTTCTATTTCGATCACCCTTTTCTCCTCCTTTATCTCTAGCTTTTCTAGCTTGTCCATTTTCATGAGTTTGTTTTGTAGATCCCCTAGCACCTCTTTTGTGTTCTGCCTCTTGATTATACTCACCAGCACCATTGTTTCCATTTTTTGTTTTTTTCTGTTGTGCTCTTTCTGATCTAGTAGGTTTACCATTACCATCACCCCTTTGCTCTTGAGGAACATCAGTTCCATTTACATCTTTATCTTCTTCTGCACTATCTTCGGTATTCATACTTCTGTAACCTGCACCGGGATCTGCAATGGTAGTATATCCTGTACTTGGAGGTGTAAACTGATTATATGTCCACCAAACCCCAGCGCCTATTAACATTCCTGCTGCAACAACATCAGCAGGACCTGGTACTGGAGAATCAGCCTGCGAAACTAATAAAGCTGTCATAGCCAAACTACCAGGACCAGAATCACTGCTTTTAGCTTTTCCAGTAAAAGTAACTTCTTGGATTTGTATTTCTTTTATAGCAGTGTTCGTTTCAGATTCATAAACATATACATTGTTCGGATCATTAATATACGATTGAAATTCCGGTGTGTTTGGACACGTTGGACACGTTGCTAATTCTCCCTCCATTCCAGTAGGATCCCAAAGGTTTATTGGATTATTCCAAACGTAACTGTAAGCCTCATGAGTATACTGACTTCTCGGGTCTATCACACCCCATCTTCCCAAGTCCGGCATGTAGTTTCTCCAGCCATAATCATACATACCCGTCTCCTGTAGCTCCTTTCCATTGTACTTGTACTTATACGCAGGATTTCCTGACAAAACATTATATCCTTCATGCTTCAAGCCAAACAGATAATAATTACTTTCCTCAATGATCTCTGCTCCTGAGCCATTTTTAAAATAGCTCAGTCTCGTATTTCCAAGATGATTGGTATATTTATAAACATACTTTCCGGTTTCAAAATTAAAATAATCTTCTGTGGTAGGGAAAAATTTAAGTGTGTCGTTTTTATACTGGAACCCGTCTAGATAATCTGTAATTCCTGTACCGAAGATCTTTTTTAACTTTTTACTCTACCTATTGTATATAACGTTTCTTGTTATTAACGATAAACCACTGTTTTTTCACAGTAGTTTATTTTATTCGGCAGCACGAGCGAGGACACTCATACCAACAGTAATCTCATTTTATAACAAAGAATTCATCAATAAAATTTTCATCTTCATCTAAATATAGAATATAAAAACCTATTTTTTTTTCTTTACATTCTATATCTATTTCAATTTTAAAACTATTAATATACAGCTCGTTTTTCTCGTATAGAACATAAACAATACTTTTGTTTATTAGTTTTAAATCTCCTTCTTGACAAGATTCTTTTAAATCATTTAAAACATCTTCATCTTTTAAAACATTATTTATATACTCTGAGGAGATCACAAATAACTTTTCTATATTTCTATTTAATATTTTCATAAGTTTAATGTATTAATGACCCATTACTTTATCAAAAACAATGTGTCCATTTGCATTTGGATTACCATAAATTCTATAATCGCCTCCTTTTCCTAATATTTTTAGCTTATATTTATAACCTGTTGTAGCAGCTTCTGTTGCTGATAACCTTATTATACCTTGTTGCCCTTCAGGAGCAACTATTCCGTTACTAATTGCATTTTTAACTTTTTTTTGTATATTAGGATCTAAAGAATCAAAAACTTTTCTGATTACCCAGCCTGAAGTTTTTTTAGCATCTTTTTTGGCAAGTGCTTTTCCAGCAGCTTTTCCTACTGCCCTCAAACTACTTTTTAACGGTCCTTTACCTATATCTGGCATTTCAAGCAATATCATAGTATCTTCATCACTTGTAGGCATCTTTCTTTTATCTGGGCCAGAATCAAATAAAGATACAAAGCTAAAACCGTTGCCATATCTAGTATTATAATAAAAATCTATGTACCCTTGATTTACTTCATAATCATTACCCCCACCAAAAATACTATTATTAGAATTATAGTATTTAGCATAAGTCTTTGCTTTTGCAAAATCATGTCCATTAACTAAAACAGTTTCATTTACTCCATCGTTGATATTCACTTCTTCTCCTGTTCTTTTGTTCTTATATATTGTAGCGTGTGCTTCAGGTTGTTGTGCAATCATACCTGTCGGATCATTATAAAAAATAGGATTATTATCTCCATAGCTATACGGCTGGAAAGTCGTTTCAGATAGAGGATCATGTACGCCCCATCTTCCAATCTCTGGCATATAAAACCTTGCCCCATAATCATACATACCCGTCTCCTGAAGTTCCTTACCATTGTACTTGTACTTATACGCAGGATTTCCCGACAAAACATTATATCCCTCATGCTTCAAGCCAAACGGATAATAATTACTTTCCTCAATGATCTCTGCTCCTGAGCCATTTTTAAAATAGCTTAACCTTGTATTTCCTAAATGGTCAGTATAATTATACACATACTTCCCGGTTTCAAAATTAAAATAACCTTCTGCGGTAGGGAAAAATTTCAATGTGCCGTTTTCATACTGGAAACCGTCTAGATAATCTGTAGTTCCTGTACCGAAGATTTTTTTTACTTTTACTCCATCTGCCCTATACGTGTAATCCGTTACTTTGGAATTCTGGGTAACCTTTCCCGGTAAATTTAAATAATTATATTGAATGGAAGAAATACCTTTATCCTGCTGAACCGTCATATTTCCATTCAGGTCATAGCTGATTGTACTTCCGGTACTTCCTGATGCAAGGGGATAACCGCTTAAAGCATTACCCGTTCCCACCTCTTTAAGATAAGCTAACTTATTACTCTGCTCACCATTTTCATAGTGGTATTCAAGGTTGTCCATCACTTCAGGAGCAGTATAGCCGGGAAGCTGTCTCCCTCTTCTGAGCAGGGATTTAATATTTCCGTTCAGGTCATAAGTAAGCTGCTCATGATACTCACCTCTGTCTAAATTCATGGCATCCCAGAAGCGTCCTTCTTTAAGACGGTTAATGGCGTCATATTCATAGGAATAGTTTCTCAGTACAGCATCGTTTTGGGTAATCCATGACATCTGTGAGATGTTTCCATTGTACCTGGCAGAGCCGGAAAACTGGCTGTTAGGTTTGTTATACCTCAGCTCATAAGCAAAGAGCTTATTCTGCAGATCGGAAGGTTCATTAAGTTTTGTGAGCCATCCTCTGATATTGTATGCATATTTAATACTCTGCAACGGGCTTCCTGTGGTATTTCCTACATTTTTGGTCTGTATTTGGCCGAGATCATTATACAGATTTTCAGCAAGAAGCTCTTTAGCTCCTCCATTCACTTCATGCCATTGTCTTACCAGTCTTTCCTGATGATCGTATTCAAAAGTTTCTTTGATGTTTATTTTCGTTCCGTCCGCTGCCCTTTTATGCTCGGTAAGCGTATATTCCGGAACCCCTGAAAACTTGAGAAAACTTTCAGTTTTGGTATACCCTCCGAGATGATTCACAGAATGAGTGGATACTACCCGTCCTTTTTTATCATAGTAGGTATATGACTTTGTCCAGCTTTCATTTTCAATATTTCTTACATAGGATGCTGTAGGTAAGCTTTTGGTACTCACTCCGGAACTCTGGGCAGTCTGAGGCAGAACTTCCTGACCTAAAACTGTCCCGGGAACTGCCGGTACCCCCTGAGGATAGGTATCATAATAACTGACGGTAAGAATCTTGTCGATACTTGTAGGATAAGAAACATTTCCGTATTCCGTATTGATTCCATTCAAGGCAAAACTACCGCCACGGGCTTCGTAAGAAACATTTGCAGCCTGATTATCTACATAATTCTGGATATTCTGCCTGGAAGTTCCGTCTCTTGAAATTCCGGTATAAACCACTCTTCCAAATTGATCATACTTGGTAAAAGCCCATGAGTTGATTGCTGTAAAATTAGGTATTCCATTTTTCAGAACAATATCCCGGTATAGAATAATCTGGTCTTTTTTGTTGTAAACCATCTGTTCCAGGCCTTTCCCCGGAATCTTCTTTTCTACAAGCCTGTTTCTGCCATCATATTTATACTGATAACATAGATGTTCCAAAGCGGAAGCTGATATTGATGCGGAAGCAGAAGCCAATGGTGGAATCACAAACGCCAGCTGGTCATATTCATTATATACATAATAGGTATCTGCATTTTCTGAAGCACTTATAACTTTTCTGACCAACAAAGTCTGTCCCTTTCCATTTTTGAATTCTATGGTTTTATTATTGTCTTCATCCGTAACAGTATTTTTATACAATTGTGCTTCCCCATAAGTTCCTGGCACATTTAATTCAGAAGCGGTAGCCCCCTCGATCCAGTTCGTAACGGTTGTATACTTTTTCACTTCTCCGGCTACATTAGTATCATACCCGAAAACAACAGGTTTGTTCTGCCAGTCGGCACCTGGATTTTTCTGGCTCAGAAGCCTGTCGAGCGGAGAGTTTTCTAAATTTTTATGACTGAATGGAAAGGAATCATTAATACCGTTTGCCTGATAATACACATTGGCACTTCCTTCTACTCCAGTCTGAATATTTCCATTTTGCGAGGACATAGGAACAGGAAGCCAGCTGTCTACCTGTCTTCCAAATCCATCATAAGGAATATGGGTCACCAGATCTTTTCCCGTAGGAGTAGATTTAATGCTCACTGACTGTTTAGGTCTTCCAAGTCCATCAAAGAACTGTACGCTCTGTATCTGCTGCAAAGATCCGTTTGAAACTTCGGTAGGCACTAAATACTGTCTGGTATAGACATAATTTTCAGTATTTGAAATATTAGTGGAATAGTCAACGGTGATAGGCGTATAGGTATTCCCCGGATTATTGGAAGAAGATCCCCCGATATAGGCCCGAAATGTCCCACTAGCTGAATTGAAGCTGAATCCCGGAAGCATACGTATACTTTGAGGATCTACTTTTTCTGTATTAGGTGCAGGAGGAGAATTCAGGACCACCTGACCATAGTGATAAATACCCAGTATTAATCCTATGCTTATGTATATTTTTTTATGCATAATCTTAGTTGATACCGGATTTAATGATCGGGAATTGTTCTTGTAACTGATTATTGCCCAATAGTGGAACTGCCACAGGATTTACAACTCCTGCTGATATAGGTATATTTGTAATGAATATTATTTTTTTCATGAATGTATTTATTTTTGATATTCAAATAAGAAATTTAAAGGATTAGTAGAGGAAGCATCTACAGTTCCTGAGATCAGTGTTGCAGTACAATTTCCTGTTGTGTCAATAAAAATGCTCCATTTACGATTAAAACTGCTCTCATTATATGTTATTGTTCGATTTACAGATGGTACACATTCTGATCCCACCTTACCTATATTCACACCATTTGCCCAATTCTGCCAAATACCATAACCTGAGAAATAAACTTTAAAATAAACAGTTCCGTTTACTGTTGTAGTAGAATTATTACTAAACTGCGGGCTGCCTATAACCGAGGAAAATGTAAAGCTACATGAAACAGGAAAAAAACAGGGCCCATTTTGATTAGCCATGTTTTGACCGTTAATATTAATATCGTCTAATGCTTTTTGATTAGCTGCTAATATGCTTACATCAGTATAAGTGCCTGCTGGAACAATATAAGTATATGTCCCTCCAATTCCATTTCCTGTACAATTTGTTCTTGTGAATGTCTCACTTTTTTCTTCGTTTGGATAATTCGTAGATGCAATTGTTGCATATCTATACTTGAACTCTTTTAATATCTTATTGTTGATATCAACAATTTTTTCCAATCTATTAGTCATATCATATTTATAATATTCTCTAATTCCTGAAGAGGGTGTAATGCTTGTCACGCCAATTAAAGGGTCATAAGTATAAGTTGTAATTTGATAATTAGCCAAATTGGCATTTTTTCTTAAATTATCTTCTGCTGTTATTAAGGTCTGTTCATTTACAGGATTTAATGCATCATTATTGGATATTGAAATTATATCATTAACATACATTGCGATGTTATCGTACGTAGCACCTTCAATTCTTGTTATTGGTAGTGTAGAATTATATCCCCAGATAACGGATACAGGCGTTCCATCTTTTGCCCTATATTGAATAAGATTTCCTTTTGTATCATATTTATCCAATGTTACTTCTGTAAACGCAGTAGAGCTGTTTGAAAGATCATATGATTTTATAGATTTTGGCAGTATAAAATTCCCAATTTGTGAATCAGGTAATGAAGTAGGATAAACCGTTTCTGTTTTTGACAATGTTTTACTTACTCCATTATTAGTCTGTGTTACAATAGTTTCTAATGGAATTCCTACCATATTTTTACTAATCAAAAGCTGATTACTTTTTTCCAGAGCATAATTAAAATTAGTTTCAGTAAATGAAGTGTCTGGATATGTAGTTTTTTGTATACTTGGTTGGTATTTGTTATTATACGTAGTTAAAGTTTTTGTTTCTATATAATTACCTGACCCTGCTGGAAAATATTCTTTAGTAGTGGTTGATTCTAATAAAGATTTATACAAGCTTAATGTGTAGTTATGAATGAGTCCTGCATGAATGTTAGCTGGAGAAGTTCCAACTCCATCCATGTACAGTCCACTGAAATCAAGAATTCTGCCTTCTAGAAAATATGTGTTTAAGTTATCATTAAAATTACTCTTATAATTATATATTTTCTCATTAATTAACTGATTATTGCTATCATAACTAAGGCTCTTAACTAAATTCCCATTTTCTAAAAACTGTAACCCTCCTTTAGAAGTCATGTTTATGCATGATTTTTGAAAAGTATTGTAAAAATAGCTTTCAGTTTTTCCTTTTCCCGTCATTTGTTCTGTTACTTTGGAATAGCCCACCGCAGTACCTTGAGGTAGAGTTGACATTCCTTGAGACGGAATTCCTTCATAAATGGATATTTTAAAAGGTTTCATTGCTCCTGGGGCCCAAGCCATACCGCAATCAGGATTTGGCTCAACAGGCCAGGTCGAACCAATGTCAAAGATTTTAAAACATCGATTTTCTATTTCATAGTACTTAGGAAGTTCAGCTAAAATACCATTTGAAGTTATTTTTGTTCCATTATTAGTGAGTTCATCATAAATGTAATTCTTAATCATAGGAGCAGCTCCTGGATTTTCTTTTGTCTTGATACTTTTAATTCTCACTCCTCCACCTGAACTATAATTATTTTCAATAGCAGGATTTGCATTATCTATTAAAGACTGTAAAGGGTAATTGGAAAAAGTATTAGGCTCATATTCAAATTCTGTTTTACCACCTGTAGGATAAGTTATACTAGTCAGCATCCCTGCTAAAGACTGTAATGAGGTTCTTCTGTCTGCTAAATAATGTTTGCTATTAGTAGCCCAGTTAATCGTCATAATATCATTTTGAACCTGTCCAGCTGTTAGGCCCCCATCAGTATATGAATATCCTAAAGCATCATTATCAAAAGAAGTAATGTTATTAAATGTATATCCCTTTAAATATTTTTTTGGATCAGGAATATAGGTATCGCTATTATTCTGTCCATTAAAGTATCCCCAAAAATCGAGCGAAAAACTTAATTTATTTGGAAGATTAGTAGAGTTATATTCAAATGAATATTTTTGATTAGCTATGGATTCGGTTACATTTTGAAGCTTTAGTCTATGTGTAAATATTTTATTATTGGGAGCTCCCAGCCATGAGGCAATTGAGCTTGTATCCAAATTATCAGTTGCAATCAAATAATCATAGCTAAAGTCAAATTGCTTTATTAGTTTATAATTATTATAGATTTTAACTGAAGATAATTTTTTTGAATTATTAACATCTTCTCTGCCAGACCAGACGAATTCAATTTTGCCATTACTAAATTCAATTTTTTCAATATAACCTTCATCTATTGTCTGTTTATTACACTTAGTAATACCTCCTTTGGGAGTATATCCATTAGTATAATACATGGTATTATCTATTCTGGTGTTTTTGCAACCTGACAACCTATCAGAATGCGACATTGGCAAATAAGAAAATTTAACTTCTTTACCTGATACATCCTTAATTTTAGTTAAATATTTGGATGCACCCGTTATATAAGTCCCTGTTAGAGGTGTACTTACTTCTTGTGCCCCATCAAAAAAATAAGTTGTACCAATCTCATTAATTACATTGAAATTATTTCCATTTTGATTAGGAACATATCCTGAACTTGGAATCAATTTAAAATTAATATTTTCTTGCCCCAATATGAGGAATTTTGGATAATCGGTCTGGACAGTTTTCGCTCTATCTAAGTACGCCTTATAAGTTTTGCCTGGAAGATTAATTAAAAATAGATCAGGCTGTAAATCTGTCATATAATATGTTTTACCACCACTATCATACATTCCTATATCTTGTGTATAAAATGAGCTGACTTGACTTGTTACATTGAGATTCGGATCATTAAAACAGCCTTCTGAAGCGGAAGCCATTTGTCCTAAATTTACATTACTGTTATAATAATACCCACGGTAACCAAAATCATTACCTCCAGTCATAATCTGTGAAACTCTTCCACCTGCATTTAAAGACCACCCTAAACCAATTGAAGATGCCTCATCATTTACCTTTATTCCTCCTGCATGATAAGATATTGAGATAGGTACTTCAATATCACCTTCTTTTATAGTGTAAATAGGTATTGATATGTCAGGAACTCCTGTGTACAGCGAAACAGGTGTTTCTGAATATCTGAATAAAGCAGCTGCATTTGGTGATTGAACGGCTATACTATTTACAGCATTCTGTATTAAAGGATTATTTGTTTGGCCAAAAGCTGTTACAGCTGGTGAAATTGAAATTAGAAATATTAATCTTTTAAGTTTTTTCATCTGTATTTATTTTCTTATAATTTTTGCACTAGCCGTTTTATTTGTATCCGTTTTTATCGTCACCAAATAAGCTCCCTGAATTAAGTTTTGAGTATTAATCTTAGTCACTTTATTCTTGGTTTTCAAACTCTGAAGCTGCCTTCCTCCCATATCGTACAACAAAATATCCGCTTCTTTAAATTCAAAGCCTATTTCCACATAAGCATAGTCTGATACTGGATTAGGATAAATCTTAATATCCTGTTTTTCTATTAATTGATCCAGCTGTTTATCTCCTAACTTTACAATCTTCCAGTTTTCTTTTCCTAGTTCTTCTGCGCTGGTTCCTGCCAGTATAATGGAACCATCCCTGTTTAATTTTATATCAGAAAGTCTCTCTTCTCGTTTTCTGGATTCTCCTTTTACATGTTTTCTCCATTGTTCATTGCCATTCTGATCCAAATACAGCATCCAGAAAGTTTCATCATTTGTTTCTATACGACCTTCTGCTTGTGTGTAACCACCTAGAAGGATTCCTTTGGAAGACTTATCATCTGCCGCCTGAAGCACGCTTGTTCCCATCAGAACATCCCTGTTTCCGAAATTGTAGGATTTCTGCCAGATCTCTTCACCTCTTTCGTTTAAAGAAATCAACCATAAATCAGTTCCCTCTTCTATGCCTGCCGTTTTATTTCCTGATCTTTCGGATCTGGATTCGCCACCAATTAAATAGCCTGAGGATGTTAAGGCCAGAGTTCTCAGATGGTCATCTCCTTTTCCTCCAAAATTCTTTTCCCATTCTGTTTTTCCGGTTTTATCTAGCTTGATCACCCAAAAATCTCCTTCTCCAAAGTTTTCTGTTTTCTTTGAGCCGCCTGTCGTGCTTCTGGAATAGATCCCTAGCAAGGCACCTCCATCTTTGGTAGGAATTATTTTTTCAACTTCATCCAAACCTTTCCCGCCTAAAATAAACTGAGACAGTTCTTTTCCATTCTTATCAAGTTTTACAACCAAAACATCTTTGGATCCGTAACCTTTAGTAGGCCCTTGAGCCTGAAGGGTGACATTTCCAGCTACAAAGAATCCTAAGTCTGTTGTTTGAATGACTGATCGTGCTTCTTCATCGGATGCTGATCCTAATGTTTTCTGCCAGAGTTCATCTCCGAATTCATTAAGCCTAATCAGCCAAATATCGGATCCGCCTTTGGAATCGTCTTTTTTATCAAGTCCTTTCCCTGAATAAGAAGTCCCGGCCAAAAGAAAGCCTCCTTCCTGAGTAGCGATGGAAGCAGAAAGATAGTCGTGGTTATTTCCGGAGAAATATTTTTCCCAGACCTCTTCGCCTTGTTGGTTAAGCTTGACTAAATGGAAATCGTAGCCATTGTTTTGTTTCCCGTTTGAGGTTCCTGAGCTTGTCGAAGGATGAATGGAGCTTCCTGTTATAAGATATTGTTGATCTATTGTTGTGGTCACCTGGCTTAGAAAATCCTGTGTAGAGGTTTTGATATCTCTTTGCCATAATACTTCCTGGGCAGATAGCCCTAGAACTGTGCATAGAATACATGCACCAGAGTAAATTTTCTTCATCTGTTTGTACTTAGTTTTTATATTCTCGCAAATTTAACATTTTTTAACTCATTTCAAGTCCCAACGTTGAGATTTAATCTAAATTTCCATATACAAGAATATTTTATATTTATTTCAATAAATAATTGAATAAAATCAACCATATAAACAAAACGTCACGTATAAAAAAGAGCCGATCCCAAAAGGATCAGCTCAAAACATTAACTGTTTTATTGATAGAATTATGATGTCTTATTTCCAGCCGCCGCCTAAACTTTTGTAGATGTCTACAACAGTGCTCAGCTGTTTCTGCTTCGCTTCAATCAGCTCCATTTTCGCATCCAGAGCATCTCTTTGATTCAAAAGAACCTCGAGATAATCCGCTCTTGAATTTTTGAATAATTGATTTGCTATATCAATAGACTCGTCGAGTGCTTTTGTTTCCTGCGACTTCATCTGATAGTACTGATCAATATTTTTGACTTTTGACATTAGATTCGCTACATCCAGATAAGCGTGGAGAATCGTTTTATCATACTCGTACAAGGACTGTATCTGTTTAGCATCAGCAGTCTGAAAGTTCGCTTTGATTGCACTTTTATTAATTAGTGGCCCGGCCAGTTCTCCGGCCAGATTATAAGCAATAGACTCCGGCAGTTTAACCAGATAAGAAGGTTTGAAAGCTTCCAGTCCTAACGTTGCAGAAATTTCCAGTGACGGATAAAATTCCTTTCTCGCAGCCTGTACATCCAGTTTTGCGGCTTGCAACTCCAATTCTGCCTGTTTGATATCCGGACGGTTAGCTAATAACTGAGACGGTATTCCTGTGTAAACAGTCTGTGGCATCGTAGACATAAAGCTTTCTTTCGTTCTCACGATAGGTTGCGGATATCGGCCCAAAAGTGCATTGATCTGATTCTCTTTCTCTGTAATATCCTGACGAATTGTATATTCTGCCGCTTTTGATTTTGCCAGTTCTGCTTCAAATTTTTTCACAGCAAGTTCCGTAGCGGCGGCAGCTTCTTTCTGAATTTTTGAAATTTCCAGTGCTCTTTCCTGTAACCTGATGTACTGCTGAATGATATCCAACTGATTGTCAAACGCCAGCAATTCATAATAATTATCCGCTACTTCTTCAATAAGATTGGATAATACGAAGTTTTTCCCCTCAACGGTAGAAAGATAGTGGGCAACAGCGGCTTCTTTTTCAGTTCTTAGCTTTTTCCAGATATCAATCTCCCAGTTGGCCATCAATCCTCCTTCAAAATTACCCAGCGGATCCGGCATTTCTCTTCCCGGTTCTATTTCCGTTGTGGCATCTCCGGCACCTTCACTGGTATAACGGCCTGCTTTTTTCAGCCCAGCTCCTATTCCGGCTGATACCGTTGGAGTCAGCTTTCCTTTTTTAGCCAAAACACCACTTTTCGCAATTTCAATTTCCTGAAGCGTGATCAGTAATTCCTGATTGTTTTTCAAAGCGGTTTCAATTAAGCCCACCAGATTCGGATCTGTAAAAAACTGTCTCCAGGGAGTTGTCCCACTGTTTGCATTAACATCCTGCTGCTCTTCCCGATTGAAATTCTGAGGCAGGTTTTCTTTTACTTCATCTTTTATAACGGTGGCCATCGGAGCTCTACAGCCTACGAGGGTAAGCGATAGAGCAATGGCTGCTATATATTTATTATAAATCTTCATGTTTGTTATCGTGTTGATAAGGTTCAGTTTGTTCTGTTAAAGGATTCTCCTCTTCATATCTTGCCAGTCTCGATTTCTCTGCAATGGTTCCGAAAATATAATACAGCCCCGGAATAATCATCAGTCCGAAAATAGTTCCTATCAGCATTCCTCCTGCGGCGGCAGTACCAATCGTTCTGTTTCCTACAGCTCCCGGGCCGGTAGCCATCACCAGTGGAATAAGACCGGCGATAAAGGCAAATGAAGTCATCAGGATCGGACGGAAACGGATCGCCGCCCCTTCAATAGCTGCTTTAGCTACAGGAATCCCCTCCTCTGCTTTC
The DNA here is from genome assembly GCF_049887855.1 of Chryseobacterium sp. NFX27. Classification (NCBI taxonomy): domain Bacteria; kingdom Pseudomonadati; phylum Bacteroidota; class Flavobacteriia; order Flavobacteriales; family Weeksellaceae; genus Chryseobacterium; species Chryseobacterium sp. NFX27. Next base: position 42,326 of record NZ_JAGEKK010000024.1, read on the forward strand.
TTCTGAACGGCAAATTCTACAATCAATACCGCATTTTTACCTAGCAGACCAATCAACATGACCATGGCTACCTGAGCATAGATGTTATTTTCCAAACCTAATAACTTCAGACATAAGAATGCTCCGAAAATACCTGTAGGAAGCGATAAAATGACCGGTAACGGCAGAATAAAGCTTTCGTACTGTGCTGCAAGGATCAGATACACAAATCCGAGACAGACCAGGAAGATAAATACAGCTTCATTTCCTCTGCTCACTTCATCTTTGGAAATACCGGCCCAGTCTATACCAAAGCCTCTCGGAAGTGTTTTATCTGCCACTTCCTGGATTGCTTTAATGGCCTGCCCGCTGCTGTACCCCGGTGCAGGAGTGCCACTTACCTCCGCAGAATTGTACATATTGTGTCTGGTGATTTCTGATAAGCCATATACCTTTTCCATCCTCATAAAGTCAGAATACGGAACCATCTGATCTTTATCGTTTTTAACATATAATTTCAATAAATCCGTTGGCAAGGCACGGTATTGAGGGCCTGACTGCACAATGACTTTATAAGGCCTGTCAAAACGGATGAAACTGGTTTCATAGTTGGAACCTATCAATGTAGACAGATTATCCATCGCATTTTCTATTGTTACTCCTTTCTGTTCAGCAAGGTCATTATCTACCTTCAGCATATACTGGGGAAAACTTGCAGAATAAAATGTAAATGCAGATCCAAGCTCAGGACGTTTTTTCAGTTCTCTTACAAAATCATTACTTACCTGCTCCATTTTATGATAATCTCCACTTCCTGCCTTATCCAACAGACGGAGCTCGAAACCTCCTGCAGCACCATAACCGGGAATGGATGGCGGCTGGAAAAATTCTATATTGGCTCCGGGAATATTCTTGGCTTTTTCTTCAAGCTTTTCAATGATTTCGGAAGCAGATTCTTTACGTTCTTCCCAACTTTTAAGGTTGATAAGACAAGTTCCTGAGTTCGATCCGGTACCTTCTGTCAGGATTTCATAACCAGCCAGTGAAGAAACCGACTGCACACCATCAATATCTTCAGATTCTCTTAATAATTCTTTGGCTATCTGGTTGGTTCTTTCCAGAGTAGATCCCGGAGGCGTCTGGATAATGGCATAAATCATCCCCTGGTCTTCCGCCGGAATAAATCCTGAAGGAAGTGAGTTGCTTAAGAAGTATGTACATGCACAAAATGCCAGCAGTAAAGGAAGGGTGATAGATTTTTTCTTCACTGTTCTATTCAGCATTTTCTCATATTTCCCGGCCCCTTTCGTAAATAAACTGTTGAATTTATCCAGGAAAATGGTAATTGGAGTTTTCTTTTTAGCTTTCCCATGATTATTTCTTAAGATCAAAGCACATAAAGCAGGAGTCAGTGTCAAGGCTACAACCCCAGAAAGGATAATCGCAGAAGCCATAGTAATAGAAAACTGACGGTAAAATACCCCAACCGGACCGGACATAAATGCAATCGGAATAAATACAGATGCCATAACCAAAGTGATCGCGATAATAGCCCCACTGATTTCGTGCATTGCTTCTTCCGTAGCTTTTAATGGAGAAAGTCCTTTTTCTTCCATCTTGGCATGAACCGCTTCAATCACCACAATCGCATCATCGACAACAACCCCGATGGCCATTACCAATGCAAAGAGGGAAATCATGTTCAATGTGATTCCAAATGCAGACATGACAGCAAATGTTCCAACCAATGAAACCGGAACAGCCAGTGCCGGAATTAAGGTCGAGCGCCAGTCTCCAAGGAATAGGAATACCACGATTGCCACAAGGATAAAAGCTTCAAACAAAGTATGAATAACCTTTTCCATAGATGCATCCAGGAATCTGGAAACATCATAACTGATATCGTAATGCATTCCTTTCGGGAAGTTGTTTTTCTCAAGATCTTTCATCAATGTTTTTACATTTTTGATAACGTCACTTGCGTTGGAACCGTAAGACTGTTTTACAGTGATAGCTGCAGAAGGCTTTCCGTTCAGTGTAGAATAAATATCATACATTGAGGAACCGAATTCTATATCTGCCACATCTTTTAATCTTACAAATTCTCCGCCCGGCTTTGCTTTTAAAATAATATTCCCGTAGTCTTTTTCGGTGTTGAAACGCCCGGAATATTTCAGAATATATTCAAAGGACTGGGAACGCTTTCCTGAACTTTCCCCTGTTTTTCCGGGAGAAGCTTCCAGACTCTGCTGGTTCAGGGATTCCATTACTTCGTCCGCAGAAATATTATAAGCGGTAAGCCTGTCCGGTTTAAGCCAGATACGCATGGCATATTCACGGGTTCCGAGGATATCTGCAAAACCTACTCCACTTACCCTTCTCAATTCTGACATCACATTGATATCAGCATAGTTGAAAAGGAATTTCTGATCGGCTTTAGGATCATCACTGTACAGGTTAATGTACATCAGCATATTAGGTTCTTCACGGGTAATTTTTACCCCTTCACGCACTACCAGAGGCGGCAGCTTGTTGACCACGGAAGACACGCGGTTTTGAACGTTTACTGCAGCAACATTGGGATCTGTTCCGAGATCAAATACGATCTGAATGGAAGCTTCGCCATCGTTACCCGCATCTGACGTCATATATTTCATACCCGGAACTCCATTCAGACCTCTTTCGAGGGGAATGACCACGGATTTGATCAATAGTTCGTTGTTGGCTCCCGGGTATTCTGCGGTGATATTTACTTTAGGAGGTGAAATAGAGGGAAACTGGGTTACCGGAAGTTTTACCAGTGACAGCACTCCCATAAATACAATGATCAGCGAGATCACAATAGACAGAACAGGTCTGCGGATGAATTTCTTAAACATACTGCTTCGTTTTACGAGTAGACTACTCTGCTTTTAGTTTCAATGACTGAAGAACTTTTTTAGGATCCTGGAATTTGGTCTGTATTTTCTGGTCGTCTTTTACTTTCTGTACGCCTTCTAAAAGGATTTTATCTCCTTCCGCCAGCCCTGAACCTATGACATAAAGATCCGCCAGTTCATAAGCCACCTTGATATTTCTGGATTTTGCCGTTCCGTTTTTATCGATGATGAATACATATTTCTGATCCTGAATTTCATAAGTTGCTTTCTGCGGAATGATCAGTGCATTGTGAACAGGCATGGTCATCTGCACTTTTCCTGTCTCACCGTTTCTAAGGAGTTTTTCAGGGTTGGGAAATTTTGCTCTGAATGCGATATTTCCTGTTTCATTGTCGAATTCTCCTTCTATGGTCTGAATTTCGCCTTTCTGAGAAAGCATTTCGCCATTAGCCATAATTAAAGACACCTGATTGCTTCCTCTGTCGGCAGCATGGGTCTGGTAGGTTAAATATTCCGGCTCCGAAACATTAAAATAACTGTAAACATTGGTATTATCTGATAAAGAGGTCAGCAGATCTCCTTCATCCACAAGGCTTCCAAGCTTTAAAGGAATTCTGTTGATCACTCCTGAAAATGGTGCTTTAATATCGGTAAAAGATAAATGAATCTGTGCCAGTTTCATTTCAGCATTGGCTGCATCCAGTTTGGCTTTAGCCATTGATCTTTCGTTTTTAGAAACGATGTTGTTGCTTGCCAGGGTGCTGGCATTCTTTAATTCTATGGCAGCTTGCTCCACTTCTGCTTTAGCTTTTAATAATTCAGCCTGATACAGCTGAGGCATAATTCTGAACAGGGTCTGGCCCGCGTGTACATACTGGCCTTCATCTACGTAAATTTTTTCAAGAAATCCTTTTTCCTGTGCCCGGACTTCAATGTTTTTCACCGACTGGATCTGGGCTACATATTCTTTGTTAATCACCGTATCCATTTTTACAGGACTGGTGACGGGATATACCGTGGCTTCTTCTTTTTCTTCTTTCTTCTTACTGCAGCCGACAGTCAGTAAAAGGGTGCTTATCGCAATGCCTGAGGCAACTCTTTTGATCATAATTCTAGAGTTTAATATAAATCGTTAATGTTTGAATGGAAATAAAAACGGTAATAGAGATCCTGCGCCATAACGATTACCGGCATATACAACGCAGCATATCTCCCGCCCGGATTTTGGACAGAAAACAGATCGTGAAAAGTGAGTTTTTAAATTCTGATAGAACGGATCAGAATGAATGTTTTAACATGGGAATACAGCGAAAGAAAACCATTAATATCAGGTTTTCCGCTTTTAAAAGAACGAAGGCCAAAAATATAGACAAGACTGAATACCCCTGCAAATACGGCAATCATCTGAATGGTATCAGATAACTGAAAATCATCTTCAGCAAGTTCAAGGGTGGTATTATCAATATTGTCTGCCATCTGCTGTACTGAAAGCTTTTCGAAAGTCTGGTTCAGTTTATTGGCTTTTTTAGGCATATGATGAGAAACACGACCGGAATAATCATTTCGGAGCGTTTTAACGCTAAGCCTGCTTTCTACTACGAAGAGCAAAAAAAGACCTGTTAAAAAATATATTATAAAGTTTCTCATTTTGAAGTGGCAAATGTACATTTAGATATATATATCGTCATAGCAGATTAACAAAATTTAACTCTCCTTTAAATTAGCTGAAGAAGAACTTTAGTAATTAAAAAAGTACTGCAGTTCTCTTGGGAACTCCTATCTGACGGCAACCTAAAATTGCTTTATGATTTTTTACTGAACATGGGAAAAAAAGGAATTCTCAGCTGTATGATTTAAATCACTTTTTACTGTGTATCAGCATCATATAATTTTAATACTTTTGCACTCAGTTAAAACAACAAATGTAACTATGAAAAAAACTGTACTATTTCATTCTTAAAACCGGCGGCTCCTGCGGTATTATCTTTACAAATCTTTAAAAACATGGCCTTTTTATGATTTATAAAAACGAGTGTAAAAGAACTGTAATGCATAACAGATAGAAAAATCAGATTAATTTATGTAAAATTAACATATATTTATTAAAAATATTTGTAAATTTATGTAGTATTAATACCACTATTTCATGATACACTTACCAATCACTTATCACTATGAAAAAACTATTCACATCGGTCCTTATCGGGCTGGCAGTCCTTTCCTCAACAGCGTGTAAGCATCCTGGCAAAGAGGCAGAGACCCTTACGGAGGCAGTACCGGAAAACAAAGATGAAACCACTAAAGAAGTTTTCACCGACAGTTATGGGGAAAAAATTGAGGTCATCATCAATCATACAAAAAGCACGGCAACAGTACATCTGGAGGGTAAAACCTATGATCTGAAAAAAAGTGATGCTCTTCCTGAGTACACTGCAAGCAACGCAGAATATCAGTATTCGAACATCAAAGGAAATATCACTTTGCTGAAAAAAAATGTAGATATGGTTCTGTTCCATGCAAAACGTGAAACAAAAGGATCCGGTTCTGCAAAAATGGCTTCTTATTAATTTAATCACCAACTTTACAAAATAATATTTATGAAAAACTTATATTATTACTTATCCGCTCTTTTTTTACTTGTCTTTCTTACGGCATGTAAAACTTCTTCAGCTCCAAAAACAGCTGACATTATGGGAAAGACATGGAAACTTACGGAGCTGAACGGGCAGCCGATCAAGCTTAAAGATCCGAAAAACAACCCTTACTTCAAGCTCAATACAGAAGGTATGAGATATGAAGGTCATGCAGGATGTAACGGATTTGGAGGTACTTTTGAAATTAAGCCTGATGTCATGAGAATCAAATTCAACCAGGGAATGTCTACGATGATAGCCTGCGAGGATCTTGAAACTGAACAATTATTTACAAAAGCAGTGCTTGCTGCAGATAATTATTCTGTAAACGGCAATACGCTGACATTGAATAAGGCAAGAATGGCTCCTTTGGCTAAATTTGTTCTTCAACCATAACTGAATTTAAAATTTTACGACATAGAAAAAGACGTTTTACCATTTGTGAAACGTCTTTTTTATCATAAATTCTCTTAAGATTTTTTATAGATCATATAGCAGATCAGGAGACTTATATTGACCAGAACAGCAAATGCATTTGATAAAATAATAGGCAGCTCATCTTTTATAAATCCATACCAGACCCAAAGTGAAAGTCCGGTGATGAGGACCAGAAGCATTACCAGGGAAATATCATCTACATTTTTATCTTTGATAACTTTGATCAGTTGGGGAATCATGGATACGGAAGTAAGGACTCCAGCTATTATGCCCAGGATATTTTCATTCATAGTTTCAGTTCTTTTTTTAATGTTTCATTAAATTTTACTAATAAAGCCGAATAATACCTCTCTTTTCAGCTTTCATTTATTTAAATCTGTCACTGGAAACTTCTTCGTGCAGTGGAATATTTTCTTCAATAAACTGATAAAGGCTTTTTGAAAAATAGCAGCCATTCAGAATTCCTCTTGCTCCAAGGCCATTGAATACATACAGATTTCTGTATGAAGCATGTCTTCCGATAATCGGCCTTCTGTCTTTTACTGTCGGTCTGAAACCGAAATTTACTTCTTCAACTTCAAAATCATAGGGATAAATCTCTGACAGCCCGTTCACAAGCTGTGTAACTGCAGATTCGTCAACATGATGGTGAAGCTGTTCTCTGTCATAGGTTCCGCCATAGAAATGAAGCCCATTATCTGTTGGAAATAAGAAGTGTTTCTTTTTGATCGTCCTATCTTTTGGAATGGGTTCGGAAAGTTTTACCTTAATATGATGTCCTTTATTTGGAATTACCGCAATATCTGAGAAAAACGGATTCTCTTTCACTCCCATTCCTTCACAAAATACAATATGTTTAAACTGAAAATCTTTATAAGCAGTTGAAGAAGCATCTAATTTTTCATAATCAAACTTTTCTTTGATCAAGAATTCTTTTTTCTCTAAAAAATCGAATAGATCCATGAAAAAACCATTTACCTGAAGCCTGGCAGACTGATTGACCTTTCCTGTCTGAAAGTCGTTTTTTACCACCTCTAAATGATCGAATTTTTTGTCAAGAAAGCCGGAAAGTTCTTCATTATCTGATTTCTTCAGCCAAAGGTTCTGTTCGTTCTCATCATGAAAAATTCTGTGGATGGGGGAATTGATAAGATAATTCTTCCCGGTATAAGATTCTATTTCATTTAAAGTCTCTTTCAGAAAGTCAATTTGTTCCTGTGCTTTCCAGAAGGTCGTGAATTTTTTGAGAACTACCGGATTGATAATTCCGGCAGAAACCTGAGAAGCACTCTTTCTGCCCTCTGAAAAGAGTACAAAAGATTTGTTGTTCTTAATGAGCTGATGAGCAAAGAACAATCCTGCATATCCATCTCCAACGATAATATAGTCTATATGTTTCATAATAAAAAAACCTGAGTAAAAGTACTCAGGTTTTGTATAAATATCAAGTGAAATCTTAGTAATTCCACATATCGTTTTCCATGCTCAGGATCTGCGCCTTGATTCTTTCGCTTTCATCCAACTGATCTTCAGCATCTTTAGGAATATAGTCCTTGATGGTACCGTCACCTAAACCGCTTGATGATTTGTAAATAACTGAAGAGAATCTTCTTGCATTGATGATATCATCGAACGAAAGGTCAGCAGAAGAGTTCTTTCTGTTGTAAACATAGTTGTTTGCCAGAATATCTCTTGCATTCGGATAGTAGATCCAGAATAAGTCAATCAGCTCATCATTACTTGCAATTGGCTTACCATCTGGTCCTATAACTCCCTGTACAGCAGGATCTGGTCCCATTGCTGCAATTCCCAGAGGTCTGTATTTCATCTGTCCGTCTCTCTTGTCGATAAACCACATTCCCATGATCTTAAGAACTTTTACTTTTTCAGTAGTCGTCTTGAAAACGTCGGTATATTCTTTTTTCTCCTGTTCAGTTAACTGTCTTCCGGAGTTAAGGATATCAATAGCAGCATCATTAATTACTACTTTTTCCAGTCTTTTCTGAATACCTTCCGGTGAAAGTTTCACGGTAAAGTTTTCATCATCATAAACCTGCTCGATCTTACCGGTTAATGCACCGTCCAATAATAACTGGTACAAAGATCTGGTAGGCGTAGCAAGAAGTCCATCCGGATTGTCATAGTAGAATGGCTGGTTGATCTTATCATTCATGTCAATGATTTCCCAAACAAACATACTTTTAAGGATATCTTTATCTTCTACAAAACCATATTCAAGAGGCTTTACTGTGTTATCAATAATAGTATCACCAACTTTTTGTTTGTTTTCCTCTCTCATCTGTCTGAACTCTTCTGGAGAAGAAGCATTCAGAATAGTCTGGGATAAAGCAAATCCCGAAACTAATACTAAAAGGCTGCTAATATATTTTTTCATAATAAATTACAATTTTAGTCCTATTGAACATTAATAATTATAGGAGTAATGTTTTTAATCTGCTGTCCTTCTAATCCTTGTGCTGTAGCTTTAATTTCGAAAATTGAAACTACATCTCCAGATCTAAGATTTTTAACTAATCCTGCTGCATCGTTTAATGAATTTCCGTGAACCAATAATGCTGCTCTTCCAGGAATTCTAACCATGAACTGGGTAACATTAAATGAAACTGGGAAGTCAAAGTCTGGAATCGCTGCCTGTACAGATTGGTTAGGAATAGAAGTTGCCGGCATCGACAATACATTCTGTCCTCTCATCTGACCTTGTGGCGGCGGAACATTTTTAATTCTATATTCAAACACCTGAGATACAGATTTTCCGTAAGGGTCTATTCCTGATAATGTCAGTCTAACTGTATTACCTGTCGTAGGCTTAACGATCCATTTTCCTGGACCTGTATTTCTTACAGATGCTCCCGGAGCAGATAATGAAAGTTTAGAATTATCAGCACCTAAGATTGATCCTGAAACAGGGTTCTCAAGTCCTCTATACATTACATTCATTTTATCAGCAGAAAGTAATAATCCTTTTTCAAGTTTTACTTCTCTCGGTCCTGCAATTACATTATAGGTATGTGTCCATGGGAAACTCTGAGGTTTTCCTGAAGCATCCATTAAAGTAATTGTTCCTCCAAGTTTATGCTCACCAATACCAGAACCTGATATTGAAGTGATACCTTTACCATTCTCCACTCTGCCAACACCAGTAATACTGATCTTGTTGCTATTGGAATAAGTACCTAACATTACTTTTACTTCTGCTTGTTTTCCAGCCTGGATATCCACCGGACCTGAAACGATAGGTTCGTAGCTTGAGAATTTAATATTCGCATCCACTTTTTCCTGAAGTAATAATGCCAATGCATCTGACTGTACGTTTCTGGCATCATTCTGGATGATCTCAAGGTTAGAGATCGCAGCGATTAACGGCTGATGATAGAATTTATTCTGAAACCAAGTCTTGTCATTCGGAGATTTTCCTTTTGGATATTCTGCAATCAGAGATTTATTAGCTCTGTCTACCAAATCTTTTAATTGTGGATTTCCGCCAAAAGTTGCGTTGATGTAATTTCTTACGTCATCAATTTTAGCTTTTAAATCTAAAGCTCCTTTTGAAGGGGTGTTTTCTTCTCCTTCTTTGAAGAAATATTCTGTAGTCGCTTCATTATTATTTAATGCTGCAAAATTTTCGCTTACATCAATATCTTTTCCAGTTTTCGGATCTTTATCATGAAAATCCGACTGTTTTTTCAGAGCATCTTTGATTCCCTGAGCAGAAGAAACTAAGGCATCAATTTTACCTTTTAAAACTTGATACTGTCCCCAAGGCTGCGCATAGGTATCTGGAACCTGCTGTGCTTTAGCCTCAAGCGTTTTTTCAAATATCTTTTCGTTCTTATTTTCTGTTAAAGTTCTCGTTTCATTCAATGCTCTGGTAGAGTCATAGTATGATCTGATGATTTCTGCATCAATATTTAGGGCCATCATCGCGATGAACACCAAATACATCAGGTTGATCATCTTCTGACGAGGGGTCTGTTTTCCTTGTGCCATTCTCTTTTCTTTTAGTTTTTGATTAAGTAGTTAATTTAGAAATGGTTAGGAATTAAGACTTCATAGCAGTAAGCATACCGCCATAAACTCTGTTTAAGCTGTTAAGATTAGTTGTTAAACCTTGTAATTCTTGGTTGAATTTTTCAGACTGCTCTGCAGATTTCTGCATATCAGCAACATATTTGTTGGCAAATTCAGATTGTCTTTTACCGCTTTCCAGCTGCATGGCATATAAAGCATTCATACTTTCCATATGCTGAGCTGCTTTGTTAAGCTGGTCGTTATATTTATGAGTAGAAGCAGATACGTCAACAGTCTGGTTGATCTGATCAACAGAGTTGGAGAACTTGTCGATACCTGTTCTTAATCTGTCAAATAACTGAACATCCAGTTTTGCTTCCTGAAGCATTTTGTCTAATTTATTTGAAAGAGAGTTTTCTAATTCTGCAAACTGCTGTGCATTGTTTTTGGATGACACATTAGAATGTAAAGGGTTTGGGTTAGCATGCTTATCCAATAGTTCAGGATAAACATTTTCCCATGCATAAGATTCTTCTGATTTTGGAGGGTCGAATGCGAAAATGATAAAGATAATAGCCTCCGTAATAAGTCCCACAGTAAGAGCGATATTACCATTAATAGGTCCCAAGGTAATGTGAGTAATTTTAAGCCAAGCTCCAAGAATTACAATTGCAGCACCGAATGAATAAAAGAAATTCATCCAAGCATCTTTAGTCTTAAACATATTAAGTTAGTTTTTTTAATGTTAAATAAAATTGTTATTGAAAAATTGTCTGGTTAATTATCTGTTAACTCTTCTTGGCTTAACAGCTGCTTCAGGAATATCCTGTACAGTTCTGAATCCGATATAGCTTCTTGCGGAATCTTTTCTTTCCCAATCTCTGGCACCAGTCATAAGTGCATATCCTATATCTTTCCAAGATCCACCTCTTACAGACTTCTTCGTATCCTTTTTATCTTTCGTAGAAGGATTTAACGTAGAAGAGAATCCATAAGAAGAGTTGTTATACGCAGATGCTGTCCATTCAGAAACGTTTCCAGCCATATCAAATAACCCAAATCCATTTTTCTTAAATTTCTTTACTGGAGCTGTATATGTATAAGTACCTTTTTTATCGTCTTCCATATAGTTACCTCTCTTAGGCTTAAAGTTGGCAAGGTAGCAACCTCTGTCATCCATTAAATATGGACCTCCCCAAGGGTAAGTAGCATTTTGCATTCCGCCTCTGGCAGCATATTCCCACTCGATTTCTGTAGGAAGACGGAATTTCATTGGTCTTTGTTTTTTTCTTTTTAAGCTTTCGTTATAATCTGTTTTCAGTTTAGATCTGAAGTTACAGTAAGCTCTTGCCTGGTCCCAAGTTACCCCAACTACAGGATAATCCTTATAGGCTTTATGCCAGAAATACTGTTCGAACAATGGCTCGTTGTATGCAAAGTGGAAATCTTTTACCCACACTGTAGTATCAGGATAAATCGCAATGCTGGAACTTTTAAGGAAGTTAGCTCCTCTTTCATTCTCAGCAAGTGCGGCATCCATGTCTTCCCACTGATAGTTATATTTTAATTTACTAACGTCTAAAACTCTTTCGTTTCCGATTCTAGAAGAAGCAGGCAGATACATAGATTCCAGAACTTCCGCATATTCTACATCAGGATACTTTCCGGTACTCCAATGTAAAGGGATTTTCCAGTCTAATCTTTTCGTTGCATCATAACCTCCGTCTTCTCTTCCTCCCTGGCCTTCTAAATATTCTTGATAAGGTGTTAAATTTTCTTCTTTTTTAGCAAGATATGCATAGTCACCGATGCTTGCTCCTCTACGTCCGCCTTCTTCACCGCCTTCCCCAGCAGCTTCAGCTAGTAGAGTTCTCGCAATGGAATCTCTTACATAATTGATAAATACTCTGTACTCTGCATTGGTAGTTTCCGCTTCATCCATGAAGAAAGAGGAAACAGTAACAGTTTTCAACGAAGCTTTTTCAGGAGTATTTGTTGGATCCTGATCTGCAAGACCAGCAACAAATGAACCTGCAGGAATACCAACCATTCCAAATGGTCTTTCCGCAACAAATGATTTCGTTTTTTCTCTTGGTATCAATTCTCCTTTCGTTCCAGGTTTCCCTACAGAAGAACTGCCACCACCTGAACAAGATACTGATGCTACCGACGCAGACAATAATAAAAGAAATATCCTTTTCATGTTAATTTTTATAATTAAGCCGTAAATATATAATTTTTTTAAGAAACTTTTAAGATTTTTTTTGAAATAACGGAAGAAATCTAAATTTATTTTATTTACAACTGTTTTTTATTCCACGGTTACAGATTTTGCCAGGTTTCTCGGCTGATCTACATTCGCTCCTCGGTATACAGCAATGTAGTAAGCTAATAGCTGCAAAGGTACTGATGCTACGATTGGCGAGAAACATTCTGAAGTCTCCGGGATTTCAATAACATAATCTGCCATTGCACTTACCTGCTTATCTCCTTTATTGACTACCGCAATGACTTTTCCTTTTCTGGCCTTAATTTCCTGAACGTTACTCACAATCTTATCGTAATGTCCTTTTTTAGGAGCAATAATAACGATTGGCATGTTCTCGTCAATAAGGGCAATAGGTCCGTGCTTCATTTCTGCTGCCGGATATCCTTCTGCATGTATGTAAGAGATTTCTTTCAGCTTTAAAGCGCCTTCCAATGCCGCAGGATAATTGTATCCTCTTCCCAGATATAGGAAGTTTGTTGTGTTTATAAAGTCTTTTGCAATGTGTTGAGTCAGCTCGTGGGTTGTACTTAATACCTCTTCGATCTTTTTAGGAATAGCATCCAATTCAGCAATTAAGCTCATGAATTCAGCATTTCCTAAATTACCATTATGTTTTCCTAATTTTAACGCAATTAAGCTAAGGATGGTAAGCTGTGCAGTAAATGCTTTTGTAGAAGCCACACCGATTTCCGGCCCTGCATGAGTATATGAACCGGCATCTGTAATTCTTGCAATAGACGAATCCACTACGTTACATATACCATATATAAATGCTCCTTTTTCTTTTGCCAGCTTCAATGCAGCCATTGTATCTGCTGTTTCTCCTGATTGGGAGATCGCAATAACAACATCTTTATCAGTAATAATCGGGTTTCTGTATCTGAATTCTGATGCATATTCCACCTCTACCGGAATTCTTGCATATTCTTCAATAAGATATTCCCCGATAAGACCTGCATGCCATGAAGTACCACAGGCAATAATAATGATTCTGTTGGCATTCTTAAACCGTTCTAAATGATCCCAGATACCTGCCATTTTTATAATCCCTTCATCTACAAGAAGTCTCCCTCTCATCGTATCATGGATAGATTTAGGCTGTTCAAAGATCTCTTTAAGCATGAAATGCTCATATCCGCCTTTTTCAATCTGCTCTAAGCTTAATTTAAGCTCCTGAACTTCAGGTTCAATTCTTGAGTTATCATTAATAGTTCTGATATCTACTCCATTTTCCAATGAAATTGTAGCCATATGCCCTTCTTCAAGATAGATCGCTTCTTTGGTAAATTCTACGAAAGGTGAAGCATCGGAAGCAATAAAATATTCCTTATCTCCCAATCCTATTGCCAATGGAGAACCTAGTCTTGCCACTACCAATACTCCCGGATAATCTTCATGAAGTACAGTGATAGCGTATGCTCCGTATACCTCATTCAAAGCATATCTTACAGCTGTCGGGAAATCTGTTTCAGATTTCAGATCCATGAAATACTGGATAAGATTCACCAATACTTCCGTATCAGTTTCGGATTTGAAAGTAAATCCTTTTTCGCTAAGCATTGTTTTAATCGTATCATAGTTTTCTATAATACCATTATGTACAAGAGCAATTTTTCCGTTGTTTGATAAGTGAGGGTGGGAGTTTCGATCACTTGGAACTCCATGGGTAGCCCATCTGGTGTGTCCCATCCCTATTTTAGCTGTACCTTTCAACTGCGCTGAAATATTCACCAAATCATCGACCTTGCCTTTTGTTTTTTCTACTTCAAATTTATTATTTGAACCTTCTAAAACAATTCCCGCACTGTCATATCCTCTGTATTCCAATCTTCTAAGACCGTTGATTACAATATCATACGCATCTTGAAACCCTGTATATCCTACAATTCCGCACATATTTTTATTTTGTATAGTGTTTGTTTATTTTTTTATCTGTACTATTTTTTAGTACCGTAAATGATTTTTAACTGAATTCTTCTTTCAGGGTTATTTTCATCTGATCCTACAAAAACCCCTCTTTCTGTAGCAAATGCTCTTTCTGTAAATCTGTATCCTATCCTGGTAGTACCATCAGACAGGATAAATCTCCCCATATTAAGCAATAATGGTTTATTTTCCTTAGTTGTTCCATCAGCTGCTTTTTCAACAATATCTTTTACTGTTTTTGTCACTGTAAACTCATAATAAGAAGGATTTTTATCCAGATCATAAGACTGTAGCCAGTTAAAGCCTACAGAAGTATCAGTCAGAAAATCTTTAGGCAACTCCAAGTTTGTCTTTGGATCCTTCGTTAAAGGAAGAAGAGTAAAGTTATTAGCTGTTCTCTTATATTTATTGTTCCAAGTGTCAGTATCTGTATAAATTCTGATCTTAGCACTTACAATGGCTACTTTATTCTTTTCATATAATGTTTTAAGATCTTCAATGGTTTCTTCCGGTATTTTCACGCGCACTGAAGGCCCCCCCATTCCCTGAAGATAAAGTTTCTTATCTCCGGTCGTTGGATTGATTGAATTCCTTGCAGCATCCCAAGCAGAACCCGTTCTGTCATATTCATACTGGCCGATACGTGCGTTACCAATATTTCCTGCCAACGAGAATTTAAATGTAGATTGCGGCCTTGTAATAGTTCCGTTAGTATTTTTCTCATTGGTATAATACATGATAATTTCCATATTATCAGGAGACATCTGTAAAAGATATCCGTCTGTATCCGTTACGGAAAGTCTTATTCCCTTAAAATATCTTGTAAAGTTGGCAGCATCCATTAGCTCCGGCTTGCCGTTTTTGTCAAGAATCTTGGTCTGAAAAAAATCTTTATTTAAACGGATTCTAAGTCCTGGATCCGAAGTAAACACCGTTGAATTATCTGACTTTTTGGTAATGGTTTTAGCAGATACTCTCCCTTCAAGAATACCAGATCCCAAAGATGCGCCAGTGCCCACCGCTATGTTGGAATATTTGAAGGCCTCTGTATTACCGTCTAAAAATGTAGTAATTTCATCTACATTGATATGCATCAAAGTATGAGATCCTCCGGAACCTAACTTTGTTTTACCATATTTAGCAGAAAAATCGGTAGGATATGTTTTGATCTCTGTAGAAACAGCTACATTTTCCGTTCCTATTAATATATTTTCGTCCTTAAGCGGGCGTGTTACTATAGAATCGGCAGCAGAAGAAACAAAAGGTTTCATTACGAATACAACAGAATCTACTTTGGGGGTTTTCCCAAAATCAAAATTATCAGTACTCATTCTCAGCTGGGTAAGGAAAGATGCTTTCTGCATACCAAACTGCCCCTCGGAAAAAGCTCCTAAAACAGCAAGAGACGAAGAGCTTCCCGTTCCGGTTACCTGACTTATAAGCCTGCTTGCCTCGCTTCGGATGGAATCATTATTATTAACATTATAAGCTATAAGAGGATATGAAGTTACATTACCTTCTGCAGCCCCGTCAATAAATAGCTGCTCACCCAGCGCATCCGCTTCCGGTTCGCAATTATAAAGAAGGGCACTCCCGAAAACCGCCATAAGAAGTATGGCAAAGGTCCTTTTAACAGTATGAATCATTAAAAATGTGTTTAATAAAGTTGGTTTATAGAATCTACGTCAACATATTCTGATTTTGGAGTTGTTGTTTCATTGAAACCTTTATCAAGGTCTGCATCCAGAAACTCGTCTCCTTTTACCACCATGTTAACATACTTCATACTTTCAATAACAAAGTTTTTGATTGTCGGATTATCTAACGCTTTTAATCCGGAAATATTATCGAATGTCAATTTTTCAGCAATGTTTTTGTCCAGATCAGCGTCTTTCTCATTGTATAAGGAAAGGACGATCTTGGCATCTTTGAAGTAAGTATCAGATTCGTAATAGGTTTTCAGATAAATTGGAACAAAAGAAGACATCCATCCGTTCAAATGGATTACGTCTGGAACCCAGTTTAGTTTTTTGATGGTTTCTATAACACCTCTTGCAAAGAAAATCGCTCTTTCATCGTTATCATCAAAAGGATTCCCTTCATCATCTACATAGTATTGCTTTCTTTTGAAGTATTCTTCGTTATCAATAAAGTAAACCTGAAGTCTTTCCCCCGGAAGAGACGCTACTTTAATAATTAGAGGCTGGTCCAGGTCATTGATGATAATATTCATTCCCGAAAGACGGATGACCTCATGAAGTTGGAATTTTCTTTCACTTATTTGTCCAAATCTTGGCATAAAAACTCTTACATCATTGCCTTCATTGTGCATCTTAAGTGCCATTTTGTTTACCAATGCAGCCATATTCGTGTCTTCCTGATATGGATACATCTCTGTAGTAATGTACAGTATTTTTTGATTCGGCATAAATTTCTATCTATATTTTTGTAAAAATGCTTTAATGTGCAAAATTACAAAAAAACATTCAACATTATTTTAATTAACATTTTTTTACGATAATTCCTCTTTCAAATTACTAAAAACTCATTTAATTATATGATATTTTTAGTATTTTTGAATTAGTATTAAAATAAACTATGGAAGTTATAAAGAATAGAAAAACCCTTCAGGATTTCATTGAAAGACAGAAAGAAATGGGAAAAAAAATAGGCTTTGCCCCTACGATGGGAGCGCTTCACAAAGGTCATCTTTCCCTTTATGAAGAAGCCAAAAAAGATAATGACCTGGTGGTATCTTCAATTTTTGTAAATCCTACCCAATTTAATAATCCGGAAGATCTGGAAAAATATCCAAGAGATATTAACAGGGATATTCTTATCCTTAAAAATTCGGAATTAGTGGATGCGGTTTATATTCCTGAAGTAGCAGATATTTACCCTGATAAAACACAAAGCCAACATTATGATTTCGATGGATTGGAAAATGAAATGGAAGGAAAGTCCAGACCCGGGCATTTTGACGGGGTAGGAACTGTAGTGGAAGAGCTTTTCAGACAGATCCAGCCGGACAACGCCTATTTCGGGGAAAAAGACTTCCAGCAGCTTGCCATTATTAAAAAGATGGTTGAAAAGAAACATCTCCCTGTAAAAATTACTGGAGTTTCTATTTACAGAGCAGAAAACGGATTAGCATTAAGTTCCAGAAACCAAAGACTTCATGAAGACCGGAAAGAGGCTGCAAAAATAATTTATCAGACCTTAGTCAAAGTAAATGACTGGTTTCGGGTTATCACCATCCCCGAAATAAAAGAAAGAATAACGGATATCTTCGACCATCAGCAGGGCATGAAATTAGAGTACTTTTTGATTGCTGATGAAAATACCCTGAAAGAAACTGATTTTTTCTATAAGGACAGGAATTACAGAGCGTTCATTGTAGTTGTCGTAGATGGTGTGAGATTAATTGACAATATGCATCTGGATTAATATTAAACACTTGTTCAACAAAATATTCTGCATATTTTCTTTATAAAAGATAACTCTGATTACTTTATCAGAGTTTTTCTTTTTACATTATTGGGTATAAAAAAAATCAAAGGTCTCTTGCGGAGACCTTTGAACACCAAATCACAAAATATTAATATGAAAAAAATTTACTTTTCAGTAAACTTGTGACCCGGCTGGGATTCGAACCCAGGACCCATACATTAAAAGTGTATTGCTCTACCAGCTGAGCTACCGAGTCGGCCACAATTAATAATGATAAATATAAAATTAATTTTTAATTATTCACTACTAATTATTAAATTTCTTTGCAGTGCCTGCGACTGGACTCGAACCAGCACATCCTTAGGAAACCACCCCCTCAAGATGGCGTGTCTACCAATTTCACCACGCAGGCTATAAAAATTACAAAAATCTAGTAATCTTTTTCGCTTGTGACCCGGCTGGGATTCGAACCCAGGACCCATACATTAAAAGTGTATTGCTCTACCAGCTGAGCTACCGAGTCGGTCACTTTAGCAACGATTTACATTTGAATAATGTCCCTCGTTTTCAGTGGTGCAAAGATAGGAGTTTTTTCATTATCTCAAAACTTTTTTGCAAATTTGTTTAAAAAAAATTCATGGTTATTTCACTGATCGGATACATGGGATGTGGCAAATCTCACATTTCCAAAATTTTAAGCGACAAAATAAATTTTAAACTAATTGACCTCGATAAAGAGATTTCCAGGAGAAATAAATTAACCATTCCTGAAATTTTCGAAAAAAGGGGAGAAATTCAGTTTAGAAAGCTGGAAAGAGAGGCATTGGAAGAAATTCTGGCCTCGGAAGAAAACTTGGTTTTAAGCCTGGGTGGAGGAACACCGGTTTATTATAACAATATGGAACTGATCAATCAAAGCTCCAAAAGTATTTTTTTAAGAGCTTCTGTAAGTACTTTATACGAAAGACTTTCCAAACAGAAAGAAAAAAGGCCTTTGATAGCTAATATTTCCGATGAAGATCTTCCTGAGTTCATTGCCAAGCATTTATTTGAAAGAAATGCTTTTTACAGCAAAGCGCAGTTCAGCATCAATACGGATTCCAGGGATCCTGAAGATATTGTACGGGAAATTGTAGAAAAGCTCTATCTCTAGAGCTTTTTTATCTTAATTTTCGTTCTCGTCGGCGCTATCTGCTGTTTCTCCAAAGAAATCATCCCAGTCTGTAAAGTCTGAAGCTATGTCATTTCCTACATAGTCATCCATCTCACGCCTGTCTTTTTTGGTCGGTCTTCCCTCACCTTTATTTCTATAATAATCCTGCGACATCTTGCGGAGCTTTAACAATTCATATTGCTCTTTGTCTGTGACATCCTGGATGTGAAGAGGGACAAGCTTTGCTCCCATCCTGCTTTTGGGAATCTGGGTAACCTTTATTTTATAATCAATTTGATTTTTTCGGATCTTGATAATATCTCCTTCTTTTACCTCTTTAGACGACTTTACGGCAGACGTTCCGATTGAAACTCTGTTCTTTTTAATTTCCTCTGTTGCAATACTTCTCGTCTTATAAAAACGAATGCACCATAAAAATTTATCTATTCTCATAATTTTTTATACTTTTGCCGTTATATTATTTGTAAAGTAATTAAAGTTTTTTGAAATGAAAAAAATATTTTTATATATCCTTGCGGGATCTTTATGTTTTTCTGCATGTAAGAAAGATGATGAAGTTGAAACTTATAAAGAACCGGAAGATATCTCCGTTCAAAACAGTTATGACGATCAGGCCATTAAGAAGTTTATGAGCGAAAATTATCTGGACACCCAGGGAAATATAAAAGCTTTCAGTACAACAGACACCAGTGATGACAATGAAAAAAAATTAATAGATCTGCCGTATCAAACACTTCCTTCCGGAACCATATACATTGTGAGAGAAGGAGCACAGCCAACAGTTGAACCACAAACTATCGGCCCGAAAGACATCCTTACTCTGATGATCAGAACGACTGGTTATTTGGCTATTAACACCGATGGAAATGTTGCTTTCGCAGCAGCCCTGCCTATTACCAATACCATTAATGGCAACGGCCTTCCAATAATAGATCCGATGTATTATTATGTAAAACAGTCTGTATTAGATGCTGCAACAACAGGGGTAGCACAGCAAAGAAGTTATTATGAAGTTGAAGGTTTCCGTGAAGCCATTCAAAAATTCAAAGCATTTAAAGATCTTCCAAGTGGAGATCCATATAATCTTCAGGGTGTTATTTTAGTACCGTCAAGAGCTGCCTTCGCGAGAGACCCACACTATCCTTACAACACACAATACTCTTTAAGAAATTACTCTATGGTATTTAATTTCCAGGTATACGGAAGAGCTGACAGACCTGACGGACAATAATTTAAGATTAATTTATTCGATGACTAGTCCTGAAAAAGGTTGACTAGGTTTATTACCCAAATATAATTAAATCAGAGTAGGAATTTTTCTATTCTGATTTTGTTTTTTATAGGTTTTTAATTTCACATTATTTTTTAGATGTACTT